>NZ_JBMHHY010000018.1:0-240284 GCF_049739465.1 Embleya sp. AB8 | reverse complement strand
CGCCGGGGGGGGGGGCGCGGCGGGGGGGGGGGGCCCCCCCCCCCCCCCCCGGGCGGGGGGGTGTGGGGGGGGGGGGCGGGCCCCCCCCCCCCGGGGGGGGCCCCACGGCGCCGTCGTGTCGCCGGAACCTACGCGGCGCGGCGACCGGCGGTCAGCACCGCCATGTCCAGTGGCAGCGGCCGGACGTCGAGCAACTCGAAGCCGGCCGCGCGGAGCAACTCGCGGTACTCCCCCACGGTGCGCTCGCGCCCCCGCGCGTTGGTCATCATCTGGATGTCGTAGCGCAGCGGCAGTACCGACCCGCCGGGGTCGGCGATCGGGCGTTCGATGACGGCCAGCCGCGCGGCGTTCGGCATCGCCGTCGCCAACGCGCGCAGCACGGTCAGGCACTCGGCGTCCGACCAGTCGTGCAGGATGCGCGAGAGCAGGTAGAGGTCCCCGCCGCGCGGCAGCGGGTCGATGAAGAAGTCGCCGGCCACCAGGTCGCAACGGTCCTTGGCCTCGGCCACGGACAGGATCGGCCGGGCCGCCGCCAGCACGTGTGCGTGCTCGAACAACACCGCCCGCGCAGTCGGATTCGCGCGCAGCAGCCGGGCGATCAGCTCTCCGTTGCCCCCGCCGACGTCGACCACGGTCGCCGCGGGGGGCACGTCGAGGACGCCGGGCACCGCGTCGAAGACCACCGAGCCGAATGCCATCGCCCGCTGGAACAGCCGTGCGTCGTCCGGGTGTTCGGCGAAGTGCTCGAACGACTCGCGGCCGTGCACGTGGGTGAAGGCATCCTCGCCGGTGCGCACCGTGTGTTCCAGGCCGAGGTAGGACGCGAAGAACAGACCGCCGTACAGGCTCGCCAGCGCGGCCAGCGAACCGTCCCGGTCGGTGCGCAACAGCGCGCCGCGATCGGTGAGCCGATACCGTCCGTCGGGGTCGGTGCGCAGGATTTCGTGTCCGGCCAACAGCCGCAGCAGTCGCCCGAGTCGGTCCGGATCCGCGCCCACCGCCTCGGCCAGGTCCGCGGTGGATCGGGCCCGGTCGCCGAGGTGGTCGGCCAGGCCCAGCCGGGCCGCGACGCCGATCGACTGGGTCACCCACGCACCGGTCAGCAGGTGCAACATCTCGCGCGTCACCCGGTCCGGATGGGGCGAACTCGTCGCTGCCGCCCCGGTGTTCGGGGCCGCATGCCGACGCAGCACCTCCGGATGGGCGCCGGTGGCCATCAGTTCCACTCGGCGCGGCCACCGGTCCCGGTCCGGGTCGCCCGGACTGCGGAAGTACATCACCGAGGTGTCGTTGTGCGGGTTGAAGCCGCCACCGTCCCGGACCAGGTCCTCCCGGGAGGCCAGCAGGTCGTGCAGATCCAGCATGGTGACCGGGGTCGGCTCGACCACCTGGAACGCGAAGTGTGTCTCGGCGTTGCGCGCCCGCTCGTCGGCCCGCAGCCGGTCGAGCCGGTCGGATCGTTCGTCGGGACCCGCCGCCAGGACGAACAGCTCCAGGCTGCGCCCGACTTCGCGCTCTTCGTCGTCGGCCACCAGTGCGCATCGCACGATCGATACCGCCACCGATTCGCCACGCCCGCCCAGCCGTTCGAGCACACGGTCGCGAACCACCGTACTGGGAACCACCTCGGTCACCCGTAAGCCCCAGTCCGGCAACCGTTCGAGGAGCGGTTCGAGCCGGGCCGGGAAGACCAGTAACGCGGCATGGTCGAACCGGCAGTGCCGGGAGACCATGTCCACCACGGCGTCCGGGACTCCGGGGGGCAGTACGGCGCGCAACAACTCCGCCGCGCCGCGCCCTCGTACGTGGTCGAGCAGTGCGCCGATCCGCCGGGCGTCCTCGGACGGTACGCCGTCCGGGTGCGAATCCGGGGGGCAGAGCGGGTCCGTCCGGTTCGTCGGCAGGGATGAACGGTTCATGGGGGGCTCCGTGATTCGTGGTTCGTTGCTCGTGGTTCGTTGCTCGTGGTTCGTTGCTCGTGATTCGTCGCTCGTGATTCGTCGCTCGTCGTTGGTGGTTGATGGTCGGTGGTCGGTGGTCGGTGGTCGGTCGTTCGTGTTCGGCCCGGGTCAGGTTGTCGGGCCGGTGGTCAGGTCGCGGGTCGGGTCGTCCCCGGCCAGGGCGCCCCGGATGATCCCGGGCGGTATGTCGAGCATGTCGAGCAGGGCCGGTACGTGCGCCGCCAACCGCGCACACGCGCCGTCGATCCGGCCGGGCAACGTGCGGACCTCGTCGGCGGTGAGCAACCCCTCGGTCAGGAACCAGCCGTCGTGTGCGGCGACTTCGTCCAGGACCCACAGCAGGCACAGGTCGTCCGTCGCCGCGTCGTCGAGGTAGGGGCCGGTCACCGAGCGCAGGTCGCGGTCCAGGGCCTCGATCGTGATCCGGGCGGCGTGCGCGGCGGCCAGGCGCAGGGCCGAGTCGGTGCACTCGTTCCGGGCGGCGAACGGGTCCAGTCCCTGTTCGGCGCCCGTGCGCAGCTGCTCGACGAGGCCGTCGTACAGCAGCCGTTCGCGGGTGCGGAACAGGCCCACCCAGCCGGTCCGGGCCAGCGGCGAGCCGAACTGGGCGACGATCTCCGGCGGTTCGTAGTCGGCGCCGGTCGCCATCGCCCACGCGGCGTCCAACAGGATCAGCTCGTTGTCGCCGCCGGCCGCGTTGAACGCGAGGGCCAGGCCCTGATAGTCGATCAGCCGGTTCTCCGCGAAGAAGCCGAACGCGCCACAGGCCCGTCGGCAGCGGGAGATCGCCTGCTCGGCGAGGCGGTCGGCGGTCACCTTGATCAGCGCGGCGGTACGCATCGAGGCCGCCGGCAGCCCCCGGTCGCTCGCCTGCGGCGTCGGCAGTTGCCAGCACAGGTCGGTCGCCCGGCGGGCCGACACCGTCGCGGCGAGGGCCGCAGCGAGGGCGCCGAACAGGGCGCGCTGCTGGTTGCGGTAGGCCAGCACCGGGAGTTCGGTGTCGAGGCGGCCGGCGGTGCGGCGTCGGCAGGCGTGCGCGAGGGCCACCGCGGCGCCGGCTCTGGCGACCGCCGCGAGTCCGGTCGAGACCGCGCCCCAGGCGAATCGGCTCATGCCCTGGCTGCGCCGGGTCCGGGCGGGCGGATCGAGCGGATCGTGATACTCGCCCGCCGCCGAGATCGTCGCACCGTCGCGCAACCAGCGGGAGCCGGGCACCCGGACCCGATCGAAGCGCACGCTCGCGTAGTCCAGGGGCAGTAGGCCCGTCGGCGGTCGCGGCGTGATCACCACGCCCCGCCCGGGCCCGGCCGCGTCGCGCAGCGGCACCAGGAACAACCCCGTGCCGTGCCCGGTACCCGCGACCACGATCCGGGCGCTGACCACGGCCAGTCGGGCAATGCCGGGCAAGCCCACGTTGGGTGGGTACTTGCTCGCGGCGGGGTCCGGAGTATGCAGCACGAATTCCCCGGCAGCCGGGTCCCAGACCGCCTCGGTGCGGATGTCGGCGCTGCTGTTCCCCTGCCCCACCTCGGTCATCAGCGCGGCGCCGATGGTCCGCCCGGCGGCCAGTTCGGCGAGGTCGGCGTCGCTCGCGCCGAAGTCCAGGGCCGCGCCCAGCGTCATGCAGTGGTGCAGGAACAGTACGTGGAACACCCCCGGATCGACCATCGCGGACAGTTCGAGCAGTTCGCGCAGGTAGGCCGGCTGGTGCAACAGCGGTCCCGGCGCGGCGATTTGCTCGTGGAGCCGGTGCACCCGGTGGTAGGTCAGGGTGTCCCGGGCCGGGCCGCCCGCCATCGCGCCCGGGTGCTCGGGCAGGTCGAACAGCGCATCGGCGAGCAGCTTGGCCGGGTCGGGGAAGGCGTGATCGGTCATCGGGAGGGCTCCTGACCCGAAGAAAACGCCGGCCGGCGCGGCGGCACGACGAGGGGGCGACACGTCGGCCGCGGCGGCGCCGACGCTGATCGGTGGTACCTGGCGGTCATCGCAGCGCCGGGCCGAACTCGGCTTTTTCCAGCCAGGATTCGATGGCCGTGACGACCGGTGCGGCGTCCGCGGCGAGCACCGAGAAGTGGTCGCCGGGCACCTCGACGAGGGTGTGTGGCAGTCGCCAGCCGGCGGCCCCCGCGACGAGGGGTCGGGCGGCGCGCAGGACCAGCGTGGGAGTGTCGATCGGCGTCGGCCGCCACTCGGACAGGATCCGGAAGTAGCCCCCCGTCGCGGTCAATCGGGTCGGGCCCGGGTCGGCCGCCGCGAATTCGCCGGTCGCGGAGAGCGCCTCGGCCAGGATCGCGGGCAGCGTCGCGGCCAGGAACTGCGGGTCCGGCCACGGCGAATCGACCAGGACGACCCCGGCGGCCGGCCGGCCGAGCCTCTCCAGTCGGGCGGCGACGGCGTGTGCGATCAGCCCGCCGGAGGAGTGCCCGCAAAGCACGAACGGCGGTCGGCCGAACGAGCCTTCCAGCACGGCGGCGTGTGCATCGACCAGCGCTTCGAGATCGTGCGGCAACGACTCCCCGGCCAGGAACCCCGGCTGGGCCAACACCCGCACGGTGCGCAGGTCCTGCCATCCGGTCGCCAATCGGGCGTACTCGTGCGGGCCGCTCATCGGCAACACCGAGGGCAGCCAGACCAGTTCCGGCCCACGATCGCCCCGGGCCGAGGTGCCGCCGGGATCGGTGGCACCGGATGGAGACTTCGCGGTGAACGTGGGTCGCAGGCGGGACGCGCTCGCCAGCAGGTCGAGTGCGAGGTGCGGCCGACCCTCGGCACACGCGTGCCGAACCAGCGCGCCGAGCCCGTCCGGGACCTCGGTGGGCACGGCGTCGGCGGCGATGCGCGCCCACAGGTGGTCGGCGAGTCGGACGGGCGTGGGCCGGTCGAAGACCAGACCGGCGGGGAGCCGCAGGCCGAGCAGGTCGGTCAACCGCCGGCGCATCCCGGCCGCCGCGAGCGAGTCGAAGCCGTGTTCCTGGAACGCCCGGTCCACGCCGATCTCCTCGACATCGGCGTAGCCGACCAACTCGGCGGCCAGCGCACGAACCAGTGCGAGTACGGCAGCCCGGCCCTGGGCCTCGGGGAGCGCTCGGATCCGACGCAGCGTCGTGGGCTCGGCGCCGGGGTCGACTTCGGCCACCTCCTCGACGGGAACGGCCGCCGGCACCGGACCGACGGCCCCCGTCCCGGTCCCGGTCTCGCTCCCGGTCTCGGTCCCCCACCAATGCCGCACCCGCTGGAACGGATACGTGGGCAGTTCCACGGCTCGGTGCGGCGCCCCCTCCGGGAACGCCCGCCGCCAATCGACCGGCACCCCGTGTACATACGCCTCGGCCAGCGACAGCAGGAACCGCCGGGAACCACCTTCGCCTCGCCGCAGGCTGCCCACGGCCAGGACGTCCCGGCCGGTCGCGTCCGCACGTTCGTGAATCGCGTGGGTCAGTACCGGATGCGGGCTCGGCTCGACGAAGCGGCGGTAGCCCTGGTCGAGCAGGAGGCCGATCGTGGTGTCGAAGGCGACGGGTCGGCGCAGATTGCGGTACCAGTAGTCGGCGTTCATCGTCGAGGTGTCCAGCGGCGGGCCCGGTTCGACCGTCGAGAACAGCGGGATCTCTCCGGTACGCGGGACGATCCCGGCCAGTTCCGCGCGCAGTTGCCGCTCGGCCCCCTCCACGTGCGCCGAATGCGACGCATAGTCCACGGGCACCCGGCCGACCCGCACACCCTCCGCTCGCAGTTCGGCCAGCAGCGCGTCGACGGCGGCAGCATCCCCGGCGAGCACCACCGAGCGCGGCCCGTTGACCGCCGCGACGGTGACCCGCCCGTCCCGCAGGGCGGTCCGGTCACGCAGGTCGTCGACGGGCAGCGCGACCGTGGCCATCGCACCGCCGCCGCCGAGCGACCGAACCACCCGCCCGCGTACGGCGACCACACGCGCGGCATCGGCCAGGGACAATGCGCCGCACACATACGCTGCGGCGATCTCACCCTGACTGTGCCCGACCACCGCATCCGGTCGCACGCCGTGCGCGCGCCACAGCGCGGCCAGCGACACCTGTACGGCGAACAGCGTCGCCTGGGTCACGTCCACCCGATCCGGCGGCGGCCCGGCACCGGATCCGCGCAGCACGTCGAGCGGGGACCAGCCCAGGTGTTCGGCCAGGGCGGCGGCGCACTCGGCCATCGAGCGGGCGAACTCCGGTGATTCGGTGAGCAGTTCGGCGGCCATCCCGGGCCATTGCGAGCCCTGCCCCGGAAATACGAACGCCGTGCCGCCGCCGGCCCCGGCCGCCACCCCGGTGACCAGATCCGGGGAGCCGGCCTCGGCAGCGAGGGCACGCAAACCGGCCCGGAAGTCGCCCGGCTCGCGAGCGACCACGACGGCCCGGTGCACAAAGCCGGCCCGGATGCCGGCCAGCGCCCGACCGACAGCGGCCGGATCGTCGGTGGGCGAATCAGGCATCGCCGCCAACTCCTCCGCCATCACCCGCAGTCCGCGCGCCGTCTTCGCGGACAGCACCCACGGCAGCTCGCCGGGAGCCGCCGACACCGCGCCGGCGTTCGCGCCTCGCGTGTCCTCGATCGACGGCTCCCCCAGCAGCACATGCGCGTTGGTGCCGCTGATCCCGAACGCGGACACCCCCGCGATCCGGGGGCGGGCCGAGCGCGGCCAGGGCGTCGGCTCGACCAGCAGCCGCACCGCAGCCCCCGACCAGTCCACATGCGGGGTCGGTGCGTCCACGTGCAGCGTCCGTGGCAATACACCGTGGCCGAGGGCGAGCACCATCTTGATCACCCCCGCGATCCCGGCGGCGGCCTGGGTGTGGCCGAGGTTGGACTTGACCGAACCCAGCCACAGCGGCCCGGCGCCCCGTCGATCCCGGCCGTAGGTGGCCAAAATCGCCCGCGCCTCGATCGGATCGCCCAGCGGCGTGCCGGTCCCGTGCGCCTCCACCGCGTCCACCTGATCGGCCGTCAAGCCCGCGTTGGCCAGGGCCTGGCGGATCACCTGCCGCTGCGCCGGGCCGCTGGGCGCGGTCAGTCCGTTGCTCGCGCCGTCCTGGTTGATCGCCGAGCCGCGCAACACGGCCAGGATCGGATGGCCGAGCCGCCGGGCGTCCGAGCGCCGCTCCAGGACCACCACCCCGGCGCCCTCGGCCCACCCGGCCCCGTCGGCCGCCGCCGCGAACGCCTTGCAGCGCCCGTCGACCGCGAGCGCCCGCTGTCGGCTGAACTCGATGAAGGAGCCCGGGCCGGTCAGTACCGTGACGCCGCCCACCACGGCCAGGGAGCACTCGCGGCGACGCAGCGCCTGGCCGGCCAGATGCAGTGCGACCAGGGACGCCGAGCAGGCCGTATCCACGGTGAGTGCGGGTCCGGTCAGCCCGAGCAGATAGGCGATTCGCCCCGAGGCCACACTCGCCGCGTTTCCGGTCAGCACCTGGCCGCTGAAGCTCTCCGGCGCATCCCGCGCGCGCGGCGCGTAGTCCGCCGCCATCATCCCGACGAACACCCCGGTGTCGGAGCCACGCAGGCCGCCCGGATCGATGCCGGCCCGTTCCAGCGCCTCCCAGGTCGTCTCCAGGAGCAGCCGTTGCTGTGGGTCCATCGCGGTCGCCTCGCGCGGCCCGATGCCGAAGAAACGTGCGTCGAAGTCGCCCGCGCCGGCCAGGAATCCACCGTGTCGTGTATAGCTCGTGCCCGGCCGATCCGGGTCGGGGTCGTACAGCCCGGCCAGATCCCACCCACGATCCGTGGGGAATTCGGTGATCGTGTCCCGCCCGTCCCGAACCGTGCGCCACAGCCCGGCCGGGGTGTCGATCCCACCGGGGAACCGGCAGCCCATCCCGACGATCACCAGCGGGTCGTCCGCATCGTCCGCGCCGATCCCCTGCGCCGCCGGCACACCGCCCGGGTACTCCGGCCCGCCGGCCGACTCGACCAGATGCCGGGCCAGTTCGCGCGGCGTGGGATGGTCGAAGAGCACCGTACTGGGCAGTGCGCGCCCGGTCTCCTCCCCCAGCCGCAGCGCCAACCGCACCGCGCCCGCCGAGTCCACCCCCAGCTCGCCGAACGTCCGGTCCGGGAGCCCCGGTTCGAACCGGGCCGGGCCGTCCGGCCCGGCCAGCAGCCGGCAGACCAGGTCCAGCGCGGCCGGTAATCGTGCCGCCGACCCCCGATTCGCGTCCGTACGTCCCGCGACCGGCATCTCGTCCCGCGCCGCCAGCAGTTCGGCCAACCGTCCCCGGGCGATCTTCCCCGTCGGCGTCACCGGCACCTCGTCGACCACGATCAGCGCCAACGGCCATTTGTACTCGGCCACTTCCCGGCGGGCCAGATGTGCCCGCAGGTCGGCCGGCTCGATCCGCGCACCCGGCCGTAACTCGGCCACCGCGCAAGGGTATTCGCCCAGCCGCTGGTCAACCCGGCCGGCCACCGCGACCACCGCCAACTGCGGAAGTTCGGCCAACACCGCCTCGACCTCGGCGGCACCGAACTTCAGGCCGCCGACGTTGATCGACTCGGCGTCCCGGCCGTGGAAGGCGACGGTCCCGTCCGCGCCGAGCGCGGCCCGGTCGCCGGTGCGCAGCCAGCCGTCGGGGGTCAGCGCGGCCCGGGTGAGTTCGGGGTCGCCCAGGTAGCCGCGGAACAGGTTCGGGCCCCGGTACTGGAGTTCGCCCGCCTCGTCGTACCCGCACGGCACGCCGTGGTCGTCCACGACCCGCACCCGGCTGCCGCCGACCGGTCGGCCGATGCTTCGGGCGGCGATCTCGGGCGGGTCGTCCGGGCGGGTATACGTCCCGGCGCCGAGCTCGGACATCCCCCACTGGACGATCGTGCGCGCCCCCACGAGTCGGCGCAGGTCCGCGACCAGGGCACCGGGTACGGCCGCGCCGCCGGTACGCACCTCGCGCAGCCGAATCGGCGGTCGCGCGGCGCCGTCGCGGTCCAATCGGCCGACCACGTCGCGCAGTTGCGCCGGTACGGCGAACAACACCGTCGGCTCGCTGCGCCGGACAAGTTCGGCGAAGGCGTCGAAGTCCCAGGCGGGGAGCAGTGCCTGACGGTGGCCGACCAGTACGGACAGGTGCACCGACAGCAGGCCGAACAGGTGGGTGAACGCGCTCGCGCTGACGATCGTGTCGTCGGCCCGGGCGGCTCCCTCCCGGGCCACCGCGGCGGCATTGCCGAGCAGACCGGCGTGACTGTGCAGGCAGAGTTTGGGCCGGGTCGAGGTGGTCCCGGACGAGGGGAGCAGTACGAACGGCTGCTCCGGCGTCACCTCGACCGGCCGAGGCCGGCGTCCGGCGTACTCGTCCAGCAGCGCCGCGAACGACCGCACACCGGGCGCCTCACCGATCTCGCCGACCTCACCGACCTCCCCCACCTCGCCGACCACGAGGAGTTGCGTGGACAAGCCTCGGGCGTCGGCAAGTTGGTCCGCGCCCCGGTGTCGGGCGGGCAGGATCAGCACCTTGGGCGCCACCCGGTCGAGCAGCGACCGCAGTTCGCGCCGCCCCTGCGCCAGGTGCACCGGCACCAGCACCGCGCCGAGGTCGGCGATCGCCACGTGCGCGAGCAGGAACTCCCAGCAGTTGGGCAGCCGTACGGCCACCGGATCGCCCGGCAACACGCCGAGTTCCTGCAACCCGGCGGCCAGCGCCGAGGATTCCGCCCGCCAGTCCCGCCAGGTACGAATTCGCCCGCCGTCGAGCACGGCAGCCGCATCGCCCCACGCGTCGACGGCGGTGGCGAACAGCTCGGGCAACGTGCGCCCGGCCATCGGGTGGTCGCCGAGCGTGTCGTCGACCAGGTACTCACCCATCGTGATGGCCATCCGCCCCTACCCCCGCACACCGGGGCGGCGCGCGCATGCGAATGCATGGTGGTGGCGGGGTCCACGCCTTGTCAAGACAAATGGTGCATAAGAGACATTGGAGGTTGTCGCCGACCCGTTCGTTCTACTCGCGTAGGCATTCCGGGTCGCCCCGAGCAGGCCGCCGAGTGCGCGCCGATCGGCCGGGTGACGCTCGGCCACCGCCCTGCGCATCCCGGAACCGGAATTCGGGAGCGCAGGGCAGTGGTTCGGCCCCGAAGCAGTCAACCGCCACCGACGCTCGAGGCCAATCCGGCCGGATTCGCGAGCAGTTCCGTGGCCAGGGACAGCGCCCCGCGCAGCGACGCGTCCTGGAGGAAGCGGGCCGGTACCACGGCGGGCGGAAACGGCACCGCCTCGCGCGTCCTGGCCCGCAGTGCGGCCAGCACCCGTGGTGCCGCGTGCATCAGGCCGCCGGTGACCGCGATCCGTTCCGCGTCCAGGGTGGTCGCCAAATTGGCGATGTGCACGGCCAGTTCGTCCAGCGCGTCGTCGACCAGGGCGGCCACGCGCGGGTCCGGGTCGGCGAACAGCGCGGCGGCGTCCACGTCGTGTCCGAGCAGTTCGCTGCCGCGGGTGCCCAGGCCGCTGCCCGAGGCGTACTCCTCCAACGGCGCCCGGCCCGCACCGAATCCGGTGTCGGCGCGCCCGCGCAGCAGGTAGCCGATCTCGCCCGCCGCGCCGTGTGCGCCGGTCAATACGCGCCCGCCCAGCACGATCGCCGCCGCGATCCCGGTGCCGACGGTGAGCAGGATCGCCGGGTCGGCGCCGCACAGCGCGCCCCAGCGGGATTCGGCCAGCGCGGCGGCCTTGCCGTCGTTGCCGACCGCGATCCGGGCCGGGTCCAGGCCGAACCCCTCGGCGAGCGTCGCGGCGAGCGCGAGGTCCTCCCAGCCCGGCACATTGGGTGCGAGCAACACCCGGTCCGGCAGCACGATTCCGGGGCTGACCGCACCAACGGTCGTGCACTGCCCGCCGGTTGCCGCCGCAGTGCGCTCGATCAGCCCGCGGGCGGCGGCTACCGCGCGCCGGACCGCCTGGGCCGCGCCCTCGCGCGCGTCGGTGGTCAGCCGGTCGTTCGCCAGCACCGTGCCGTCGGGCCGCGCGGTGGCCACCGCGATCTTGGTGCCGCCGAAGTCGATCCCGCAGACGAAGGCCGCACCCGCACCCGCACCGGAGCGGGCGAACGCCCGCTCCGGTGCGGGGACGATGCCGGGTGTACCCGATGTTCCGAGCAAACCGGGTGTGCCGGGTGTGCCGGGAGAACCCGGCGAACCGGGAGCGTCCGGGGCCCGGTCGCGGTGGAGCGCCGTCATGCGGGCTCCGCGACAGTGCCGCCGGCGAATGTCCCGCCGGTCTCCGCGCCCGACCCGGTCAGGTATTCCTCGGTGATCTCCCTGGGGCCGAACGGCCAGGTCCGCTCCACCCGCGCCCACACCAGGAACGCGGCGCAGCCGAGCGCGACCCAGGCCAGGGCCCATTCGATCGGGTGGCGGCCGGGCGAGTTCTGGTCGGCGTAGCAGAAGATCGCGATCCAGCCGATCAGGGAGACCACCGCGGGCACCGGGTAGAGCCACATGCGGTACGGGCGTTCCAGGCCGGGTTGCCGGCGGCGCAGCACGATCAGCGCGGCGATCTGGGAGACCGCCTGGACGATCACCATCACCGCGGTGAGCAGCACGATGATCGTGTTGAAGTCGGTGTGGTTGCCGATCAGGAAGCCGGCCGCGGTGACCGCTCCCATGGTGAGCAGACCCACGGTCGGGAAGCGGTGGCGCGGGTGCAGGTGGGCGAACTGTTTGAAGAACACCCGGTCGCGGGCCGCGTCGTAGGGCACCCGCGAGCCGCCGAGCAGGCCGGTGAACACCGACGCGAAGGCGGTGATCAGGATCAGTACGGTCACCGTCTGCGCCGCGCCCTTGCCCCACGCCTGCTCCAGGACCAGTGAACCGATCGACGAGGAACCGGAGATGGTGTCGGTGTCGGTGACGCCGAGCACGCCGATCTGCATGATCAGGTAGATCGCCATGATGCCCAGGATCGAGTAGACGATCGAGCGCGGCAGGACCCGGCCGGGGTGCTTGACCTCGGCGCCCAGGTAGGCGCTGGTGTTGTAGCCGAGGTAGTCGTAGATGCCGACGTTGAGCCCGCCGACGAAGGCCAGCCAGAATCCGGTGGTGCCCAGGTCGAACGCGTCGTGCGGGTAGCTGAAGGCCAGACTGGGGTGAAAGTGCGTGTAGGAGGCCAGGATCACCGCGCCCACGCTCAACAACATGACCACCCACATCACGGTGGTCAGCAGGCCGATCGACTCGATCCGGCGCCACAGGAGCAGGACCACCAGGACCACCACGCCGACGCCGACGAGGTCGCCCTCGGTCTGCGACATCGAGGGCCACAGGTATTGCAGGTACTGCACCATGCCGAGCACGCCGGTGGACATGATCAGCGGGATGAACAGGATCGCGGTCCACACGAACAGGAACGGCATCAACCGCCCGGTGCGGTACTGGAACGCCTCGCGCAGGTAGATGTAGGTGCCGCCGGCGCCGGGCATCGCGGCGCCGAGTTCGGCCCAGATCAGGCCGTCGGCGAGGGCGAGCAGGGCGCCGGCGAGGAAGCCGAGGATGGCCTGTGCCCCGCCGAAGGTGGTGACCATCAGCGGGATCGTGACGAACGGTCCGATGCCGCACATCTGACTCATGTTGATCGCGGTCGCCTGGAACAGGCCGATCCGGCGGACGAAACCGCCGTCCGGCGTGGTCGCTCTTGGGCCGGCGCTCACCGTGAACCTCCAGGACTGGGCCGCCCTCCGGGAGTACGCCGGGGGCGGAACGGGGCTGCGGAGCAAGGGACTTCGAAGTGCGACCCGGCGCGCGCGGTGCCGCCGGCTCGTAAAGTAAAATTCCTTAACTATTAGCCGTCAAGGGCAAGTCGCGGCCGGGCGCACATCTTTGCCCGGTCATGGCCGTTAAAGTGGCGCGACGAACCCAACGCCGCTGACGGAGAGCCGACGGAGTACCGATGACCGCAGGTGGGATCCCGCCGGAACCCGACGCGCCGACCGTGGCGCACTGGAACCGGGGCGTGCTGCGCAGCAACAACGAGCGCGTACTGCTCGACCGGGTCCGCGCCGCCGCGCCCATCTCGCGTGCCCAACTCGCCCGCGACACCGGCCTGTCCAAGCCGACCGTGTCCACCGCGCTGGACGCGTTGGAGCGGGCCGGGCTGGTGCGTGCGGTGGGCCTGGAGACCGGTACGCGCGGGCGGGCCGCGCTGTTGTACGAGCCCGATCCGACCGCGGGCTACGTGGTGGGCATCGATGTCGGGCGGTCCTGGATCCGGGTCGCGGTGGCCGACCTGGACGGCCGGTTGTTGGCCCGGCAGGACCGGCACAACCGGGCCCGTACCTCGGCCACCATGCTGGCCACCGCCACCGACCTGGCCCGGGCCGTGGTCGCCGACGCGGGCTTGGCGCCGCGTGCCGTGGTGCACACCGTGATCGGCTGCCCGGGAGTGTACGACCGCGCGGCGGACCGGATCCGCTACGCGGTCAACCTGCCCGGCTGGGGCCGACCGGGGTTGCGCGGCCGGATGGAGGCCGCGCTCGGCACCACCGTGGAGATCGTCAACGACGCCAACCTGGCCGCGCTCGGCGAGTATCACGGCGGAGCCGGCGCGGGTTGTCCGCTGTTCGTCTACGTCACCGTGGGCACCGGGCTCGGCATGGGCATCGTCGCCGACGGGCGGCTGTTCCCCGGCGCGAGCGGCGCGGCGGGCGAGATCGGCTTCCTGCCGCTGTCCCCGCGCCCCTCGGACCGGGTCGGGCACGGCGCCGGCGCACCGGTGCCGCGTCGCGGGATGCTCGAGGACGCGGTGTCCGCCGACGCGGTCGTGCGCGGCGCCCGGGCGCTGGGGATGACCGGGCCGCTCACCGCGAAGACCGTCTTCGACGCCGCGCGCCGCGCGGAGGAACCGGCCGCCAGTGCGGTCCGGCACGAGGCACAACGATTGGCCCATGTGGTGGCCGCGGTCAGTGCGGTGCTCGACCCCGAACTGGTGGTGCTCGGCGGCGGCATCGGTGCCAACGCCGACCTGCTGCTCGCGCCGATGATCGCCGAACTGCACGACCTGACCCCGCTGCGCCCGCGCGTGACCGCGAGCGGCCTGGGCGAGGAGGCGGTCCTGCTCGGCGCGGTGGCCACCGCGGTGGCCACCGCCCGTGATCGGGTGTTCACGCACCACACGATGGGGCAGACCTGAGCACGATCGCCCCTCAGGCGGCGGAGGAGGCCGATCCGGCCAGTCGGGCCACCTCGCCCAGGCGGCCGATCAGGTCACGCAGGACCGCTTCGTCGCGCGCGTCGACACCGGCGGCCAACCGGGTCTGCAACGCGTCCGGCAGCGCGGCCCAGGTGCCGTCGGCGGTCCATCGGCGGTGGCGGGCGGCGACCGTGCGCCACGGACCGAACCGGGCGGGCAGGTCGCGCCAGCGGATACCGGTCCGGGTGCGCAACAGCACGCCGTCGACGACCTGTCGGTGATCGCGCCACCGGCCGCCCGCGCGGGCCGGCGCGGGCAGCAGCGGGGCGAGCAACTGCCATTCGTGGTCCGTGAGTTCGCCCTGTTCACGGACCACCGACAAGACGATCAGCCGATCCGCGTCGGCGCTCGGATACGCCCGGTCACCGAGCAGATGCGTACGGCCCCAGACGCCGAGCGGGCGCAGCGCCTCGTTCAGCGAGTCGCCCAGCGGGGTGAGCGAGTATTCGACGCGCGGCGGCAGTTCGGCGTATTCCTCGCGGTGCACGACGCCGTCCAGTTCCAACTCCCGCAGATGGGAGGCGAGCACCTTCTCGGTGATGCCCGGTACCAGTCTGCGCAGTTCGCCGAACCGACAGGCGTGCTCGTTCAACGCCCACAGGATAAGCACCTTCCACTTGCCGCCGACCACGTCCATCGCCGCGTCGGTGCCGCAGACGTACGCTCCCGGCCTGCGCGCGCTCGCCATGTCCGTCCTCCCGCCCACTCGGCCACTCGGCCACTTGCCTCGCCCCGGTACGCCGGAGCACCCACTTCGAAGTGCGTACTTGTTCGTCCCGAGGCCCGCGACCAGCCTAATCGGCATGGAATCCGACACCTCCGCAGCCGAAACCAACCGCTCGCACCCCGCTCCCGCGCACCCCACCCCCGCCAAGGCCCCGCTGGCCCTGCTCGGCACCGGCGCCATGGGCGGCGCGCTGGCCCGCAGCTGGCTGGCCGCCGGGCATCCGCTGACCGTCTGGAACCGCACCCCGAGCCGAACCGAGCCGCTCGCCGCGCTCGGCGCCGAGGTGGCCGCGACCCCCGCCGAGGCGATGGCCTCGGCCGAACTGGTCGTGGTGTGCCTGCTCGACCACACGTCGGTGGGCGCGACGCTGGCCGATCTGGATCCGGCCGGGCGGGACCTGGTCGACCTGACCACCGGCACCCCCGCCGACTCCCGGGCCGGCGCCGCCTGGGCCGCCGAGCGCGGAGCGCGCTTCCTGGCCGGTGGGGTGATGGCGATCCCGCCGATGATCGGGGTGCCGAACACCGGCGCCTACGTGTTCTACAGCGGCTCCGGCGAGCTGTTCGAGGCGCATCGGGACACTCTGGCCGTACCGGCCGCCACGCGGTATGTGGGCACCGATCCCGGCTTCGCCGCGCTCCACGACGTGGCCCTGCTCAGCGCGATGACCGGGATGTTCGCCGGCCTGTCGCACGCGTTCGCGCTGATCCGCGGGGAGGACATCGCGCCGAGCGAGTTCGCCCCGCTGCTCGCCGAGTGGTTGACCGCGATGGCGCCGACCGCACGGCGGATGGCCGCACAACTGGACAGCGGCGACTACACGACGGGCGTGGCCTCCACGCTCGCCATGCAGGTCGCGGGCGCGCCGACGCTGTTGCGCACCGCCCGGGAGCAGGGAGTGGACGCCGAACTGCTGCTGCCCTACCTGGCCCTGATGGAGCGTCGGGTGGCGGACGGGCACGGCGACGAGAGCGGGACGGGGTTGGTGGATCTGCTCAGGCGCTGAGCACCACGGGTTCCGGGCCGGATCGGGGCCGAGGCCCGGGTCGGTGCCGGCCGGAAATCGTCGGTCGGCGCCGGTCCCGCTCCCGGCCGGGAGCGGTGCCGCCGGGTGCGCCGCCGGCGACGGCATCCGACCCGTCGGATCGACCCGCTCCGGAACACCCGGTTGGTCTCTCGGCGCAGGTCGCGCGCCTTCCGCTGCGATTCAAGGTCTGGACCAATATTAGGTTTGGTATAGACCATTGACACTGTGTCGATGGCACTCCTAGCGTGGCCGACGCACGCCACGGGGGCGGACTTCGATCGGGCGACGGCACGTTGCCCGGCACGCCGCCGTGCCGCAATGCGACGCCCGCGTCGGATCGCGGGAACGGGATGACGGCAGAGCCGTTCGGTCGGCGCGTCGTGTCCCTCGGGCGATGCCGGCGAGGGGGTCGACATGGACGACGAACGAACGTTTTCCCGAACCCGGTCCGGGGCGCGGACCGCACCGGCCGAGCACGTCGCGCACGTCGAACCTGGCGGACCTGGCGGACCTGACGGACCTGACGGACCGTACCCCGGTGCGCCGACCCCGGGTCCGGCCGCCGAACGGCCCGCCGGGCAACCCACCACGCTGTCCTTCGGGCAGGAACGGCTGTGGTTCCTGGACCGGTTCGACCCCGGCGACGCCGCGTACCACATCCCATGGGTGTTGCGTCTGACCGGCCCGCTGCGGCCCGAGTCGTTGCGCGTCGCGTTCGACGGTGTGGTGGCCCGGCACGACGCGCTGCGGACCCGGTTCCCCGACGACGAGGGACGCCCCGTCGCCGTGGTCGAACCGCCCGGCCCGGTCCCGATCGAGCTCGTGGACCTGACCGGGCCGGGTGCCGAACCCCTCGCGCGCGTCCTCGGCGAGCGGGTGAACACCGGCTTCGACCTCGCCGTTGCCCCTCCACTGCGGGTGACGCTGATCCGGCTCGGCGCCCGGGAGCACGTACTGTGCGTGGTGTTGCACCACATCCTGGCCGACGGCTGGTCGCTGAACCTGCTGCGCCGCGAGCTCGAACTGCGGTACAGCGCACACCGCGACGGCATCACGCCGACCTTCCCGCCGCTGCCCGCCTACGGTGCGTACGCCGCCCGGCAGCGCGAGCACGACCCGGATACCGAACGCGCGCTCGACTACTGGCGCAGACAGGTGGGCGACCTGCCCGCACTGGAACTGCCGCTGGACCACCCGCGCTCGGCCGACACCGGCTCCGCCGCCGCCTTCCACACCCGGCGACTGACCGGCATCGGCCCGGCGCTCGACGCGGTCGCGCACACCCGCCGCTGCACGCCGTTCATGATCCTGCTCGCCGGCTACCAGGCCCTGCTGCATCGGCACGGCGGCCAACGGGACTTCGCGATCGGCGCCCCGATCGCCGGACGCGGCGAGGTCGAGGACGAGAACCTGATCGGCTACTTCTCCAACACCCTGGTGCTCCGCGCCGACCTGCGCGGCGAACCGACCTTCGGCGAACTGCTGCGCCGCACCCGCAGGACCGCGCTCGGCGCCTACACACACGACCGCATCCCGTTCGAGCGGTTGCTCGCCGAACTGCGCGTGGACCGCGATCCGAGCGCCCCCGCACCGCTGTTCCAGACCCTGCTCACCGTGCACACCCAGGACCGGGACGCCGGCCCCGCCCGCAGGTTCGCCGACCTGGACGTGGCCGATTTGGACGGCGGGCATCGGGCGGCCAAGTTCGACCTGTCGTTGGACATCCGGCGCGCCGGGGACGACCTGGAAGCGGTCTTCGGCTACCGCACCGCGCTGTTCGACGAGCCGACCGTCGTCGCCCTGGCCGCCCGCCTGGATACCCTGCTGCGCGCCGCCCTCGCGAACCCGGACACGCCCGTACACCTCCTGCCGGTGCTCACCGCCGACGACCGGGCCCGACTGGACGCGTTGCGCGGGGATCGGGCCGAGCGGGCGCCGCGCGCGCCGGACGAGGACCCGGCCGAATCGGCACCCGTGACCACCGACCCGGCGCCGGTGCCCCGCGCGCGGCACGACGATCCTGCCGAGTCCGTACCCGCCGCGATCGCCCTGGTGCCCGGTGACCGGATCGCCCTGCGCAGCCCCGACGGCAGTCTCACCTATCACGAACTGGGCCTGCGCGCCGCCGCCTTGGCCGCCCGGCTGCGGGCCGCCGGCGTCGTGGCCGGCGGGCTGGTCGGCGTGTTGTGCCCTCGTGGACCGAACGCGGTCGTGGCCATGCTCGCGGCCTGGCGCGCGGGCGCCGCATACCTGCCGCTGGATCCCCGATACCCGGCCGCCCGGCTGGAGTTCATGCTCGCGGACAGCGGGACCCGGGTCGTGGTCACCGACGCCGCGCACGCCGCCGGCCTGCCGACGGGGGTCACTCCCGTCCTCGCGGATGCGAACGCACCGGCCCCGACCGGCCCACCCGGCAACCCCGTCGAACCCACCGCGCCGGACCCCGCGTATCTGATCTACACGTCCGGCTCCACCGGCGTGCCCAAGGGTGTCCTGGTCCCGCACGGCGCGCTCGCCGCCCGGGTGCGCTGGATGCGCGCCGGCTACGGTATCGAGCCGAGCGATCGGGTGCTCCAGAGCGCGTCGCCGAGCTTCGACACGCATGCCGAGGAGCTCTACCCGGCCCTGACCGCCGGCGCCACGCTGGTCCTGCCCGCCTCGGACACCGCCCTGCCGGACGTACTCGCCGACGGCGGCGCGGCCGACGTCACCGTGCTCGACCTGCCCACGCCCTACTGGCACGAACTCGTCGAGGCGGGCGCCGGCGCCGACACCATCGCCTGGCCGCCCGCACTGCGCCTGCTGATCCTGGGCGCCGATCAGGTCCGCCCCGGCGCGGTCGCCGCGTGGCGCGCCCGATTCGGCGACCGGGTGCGCCTGGTCAACTCGTACGGACCCACCGAGACCACGATCATCGCGACCACCGCGGACCTGGGCCCGGCCGACGCCCGCACGCGGCCCCCGATCGGGACACCCATCGCCGACACCCACCTCGTGGTCGCCGATCCGAACGGCGATCCGGTCCCGCCCGGCGTGCCCGGCGAGTTGCTGATCGGCGGCGCGGGCGTCGCGCACGGCTACCTGGGCCGCCCGGGAGCCACCGCCGCCGCGTTCGTCCCGGACCCCGACGGGCCGCCCGGTGCCCGCCGCTACCGCACCGGCGACCTGGTCCGGCTGCGCCCGGACGGGCAGTTGGGGTTCCTCGGTCGGCTGGACGCGCAGGTCAAGGTGCGCGGCTACCGGGTCGAGCCGGGTGAGGTGGAGGCCGCGCTGCTCGGTCGCCCGGGGGTACAACAGGCCGCGGTGGTCGCCCGTGACCAGGCGCTGGTGGGCTACGTGGTGACCACCGCCGATCTGTCCGTCCCCGAGCTGCGCGCCGAGCTGGCCGGCCGGCTGCCCGCGCACCTGGTCCCCGACACACTGGTCCGGCTCGACCGGTTGCCGCTGACCGCCAACGGCAAGCTCGACCACCGGGCCCTGCCCGTCCCCGATCGGCGTGCCGAGCAACCGGCCGGCTATCTGGCGCCGCGCACCACGGCCGAGGAACTGATCGCCGAGATCTGGACCGACGTGCTCGGCCTGGACAAGGTCGGCGTCCTCGACGACTTCTTCGAGCTCGGCGGCCACTCGTTGCTCGCCACCCGGGTGACCGCCCGGATCGCGGGCACCGCCGACCTCGTCGTCCCGCTCCGCACCCTGTTCACCCACCGCACCCTGGCCGCCTTCGCCGCCGCCGTCGAGGACCTCCTGGTCGCCGACCTCGAGGCACTGGACGACGAGACCGCCGAACAGTTGCTCTCCGCCGAGAGGAATCGTCCGCAGCCATGAGTACGGAATCCCCCACGCGCGGCGCGACGTTGTCCGCGACCAAGCGGGAACTCCCGGAGCGCCGACCGCGCCGCCACGCCGGCACCGGCCCGGTCATCCCCGTGGAGGTGTCGAGATGAGCACCACCACACGCCCGCGCCCACCCGCCACCGCCCGCCGGGTCCCGGAGAGCCTGTCCGCGCTGCTCACCCATCGGGCCCAGGTGGAGCCGGAACGCCCGGCGATCCGGTGCGGCCGGGAGAAGTTGACGTTCGGCTCGTGGGACGAACGTGCGGACGCGGTCGCCGCCGGGCTGCTCGCGCGCGGCGTGCCGCCCGGCGCCCGGGTCGCGCTGCTGTACGGCAACGGCGACTGGATCGACTACGCGACGGCCTATCTCGGCGTGCAGCGGGCCGGTGCGGTCGCGGTGCCGATGTCGGACCGGCTCGCGCCCGCCGAGATCCGGCATCTGCTCACCCACAGCGGCGCGTCGGCCGTACTGCACCGCGCGGAGCTGGTCCCGCCCGACGCGGGCACCGGCGCCTGGACCGCGCCGGTCGAGGACATCGAGACCTACCCCGCGGGCGGGCTCACCAGGCCCGCGCCCGGCGACCTGGCGCAGATCCTGTACACCTCGGGCACCACCGGCACCCCCAAGGGCGTGACCGCGACGCACGCCAACCTGGTGCACGGCTGCACGCTGGATGCCAGACGCCGCCCGCTGGGGCATTCGGCGCACTTCCTGCACGCCTTCCCGGTCGGTACCAATGCCGGGCAGACCATGTTGATCAACGCGCTCGACGCGAAGGCGACCGCGATCGCCGCGCCGCGCTTCACCCCGGGCCACTTCGCCCGGTTGATCGAACGGCACGCGGTGGGCAGCGTGTTCGTGGTCCCGGCGATGGCGATCGAACTGCTCGGCGCGGACCGGGTGCAGCGCTGCGACCTCTCCGCCGTACGGCTGCTCGGCTCCACCGCCGCCGCACTGCCGCAGACCGTCGCGCTCGGCCTGTCCCGGCTCTTCCCACAGGCGCAGATCGTCAACTACTACACCTCGACCGAGGCCGCGCCCGCGCAGACCACGATGTTGTTCGACCCCGAACACCCGGCCTCGCCCGGGCGACCCGCGTCGCTGCGCAACCTGCGGGTGACCGACGACCGGGGTCGGGTACTGCCGGTCGGCGAGACCGGCGAGGTGTGGTTGCGCTCCCCCACCACGCCGCGCTCCTACTACGGCGAGGCGACCGACTCCGGGGTGTTCTCCGGGCGTTGGGTACGGATGGGCGATCTCGGCTATCTGGACCGGGACGGCTTCCTGTACCTGGTCGACCGCGAGCGGGACGTGATCAAGTCCGGTGCGTACAAGGTCTCCACGCTCCAGGTGGAGGAGGCGCTGCACGAGCATCCCGGGGTGATCGACGCCGCCGCGTTCGGGGTGCCGCACCCGGTCCTCGGGATGAGCGTGGCGGCGGTGGTGGTGCCTCGGGGCAATCCGACCGCGACCGAGCTGCGGGTGTTCCTGATGGAACGGCTGGCCGCACACGAACTGCCCGGACACGTGCTGTTCCGGGACTCCCTGCCGCGCAACGAGGGCGGCAAGATCCTCAAGCGTGAGCTGCGCCGGCTCCTGGACGACGAGGTCCGACCATGACTGTGACGAACGATCAGATCCCCCCGAGCACCGAGGAACCGGCTCCCGGGCCCGGCTTCGCGCCGTTGTCCGCCGCCCAGTCGGGCGTGTGGGTGACCGAGCGCACGCTGCCCGCCGGGTCGGCCTACCACCTGTCGGTGCTGCTGCGCTTCGACGGGCCGTTGCACGTGGCCGCGCTCACCGCGGCGTGCGCGGCAACCGTCGCGCGTCACCCGGTCCTTGCCGGCGCGGTCGGCGAACGGGACGGCGCACCGGGCCTGGTCCGGGTCGCGCCCGCGCCGCTGCGGCACGCGGCGGCCGACGACGCCACGATCGACGCGTCGATCCGGGCCGAACTGGCCCGCCCCTTCGACCTGTCCGCCGGGCCACTGGCCCGCTTCACGCTGTTCACCCTCGGCCCGGACCGGCACAGGTTGTTGGTGACGGCGCATCATCTGGTCTTCGACGGGACGTCCAAGGAGATCGTGGTCGCCACGCTGGCCCGGGCCTACCGGGCGGCGCGCGACGGTACCGCGCCGCCGGCTCCGGACGGCGGCGGGCCGGGCGAGGCGGGTTGGGCGTCGGCGGATCACCCGGAGGCGGAGACCACGCGGGTGTGGGCCCGGCATCGCGAGGAGCCGGGTCGGGCGGTGCTGCCGGGGCTGTTGCCCACCGCGCGGCCGGGTGTCGAGCCGGCGCCGGGCACCGTACTGCCGTTCACCCTCGGCCCCGAAGTGGTCGACGCGCTCGACGAGGCCGCCCGGCGGCTCGGCGTCACCCACTTCGAACTGCTGCTTGCCGGTTGGCATGTGCTGCTGTTCCGCTACGGCAACGCGCGCGTGCGTACCGCTGTGGAGCTGTCCACCCGCACCCCCGCGCAGGAACGCCGGGTCGGGTTGCACGTCAACGAGCTGCCGGTGTCCTCCCGGCCGGACGCCGACCGGGAGTTCGGCGCCTTCGCCCGCGAACTGCGGGCCGAGCTGCGGGCGATCTACGCGTTTCGCGACGTGCCGTACAGCCACACCGTGCGCGGACTGGGGCCCAGGACCGCGCTGGCCGAGCTGACGGTGAGCTACCGGCGGCGTACCCGCGCGGTCGAGCCGGTGTTCCCCGGTGTCGAAGTGCGCGTCGAGTGGGTGGTGTTGCCGCCGACCGCGCGCAACACGGCGCATCTGCAACTGGTCGAGGGGCGAGACCGGATCGACGGCGCGCTGCACGTGCCGACGGACGGCTTCGCGCCGGGCGTGGCGGCGCGCATCCCGGGCCACTTCACGACGTTGCTCACCACCGCGCTGGCCGACCCGGAGCTGCCGATCGGCGACCTGCCGCTGCTGCCCGAGGCCGAACTGGTCCGGGTCCTGCACACGGACAACGCCACCGACACGCCCTACCCGACCCGGGACACCGTGCTCGACCTGTTCGCCGCGCGGGCCTGCGCGGCGCCCGACGCGGTCGCCGTCGTCTGCGCGGGCCGGTTCCTGACCTACCGCCGGTTGGCCTCCGCGGCCTACGTCTTCGCGGCGCGGCTGCGCTCGGCCGGGATCGGTGCGGGCGACCTGGTGGCGATCGAGTCCGCGCGCACGGGCGAACAGGTCGCCGCCGTACTGGGCATCCTGGCGGCCGGCGCGGCGTACCTGCCCCTGGACCCGGGCTACCCGGCGGAACGCCTGGCCTTCATCCGGGCCGACGCCCGGATCGCGGCAATCGTGACGGAGGAGGCGGGGGAACCGGGCGGCGGGGAAGCCGACTCGGGCGCGGGCGGGCGGATCGGGGCCGCCGGGGCCGCCGTGGCCGAGCGGGCGGCGGGATCGGCCGATGCGCGTGCCGACTCGGCCCCCGACGGGCCGGGCGCGGTGGCCGGGGTCGGCTCGGGCGCGGAACGAAGGAAGCTCCCGCCGGACTCGGTGGCCGGGCCGTTGCGTTTCGGGGCCCCTGATCTGTCCGGGCCCGATCTGTTCGGCACGGAGCCCGCTCGGGCCCGGCCGCCGGTGCGACCCTCGGGCGGGGATCCGGCGTATGTGCTGTACACCTCCGGGTCGACCGGGCGGCCCAAGGGGGTCGAGGTGCCGCATCACGCGCTGGCCAATCTGCTGGCGAGTCTGCGCGAGCGGCTCGGGGCCGGGTCGGCGGATCGGTGGCTCGGGCTGACCTCGTTGTCGTTCGACATCTCCACCGTCGAGCTGCTGCTGCCGCTGGTCACCGGGGCTCGGGTGGTCCTGGTACCCGACGATCGGCATCGGGACGGACCGGCCCAACTCGACCTCCTCGAGCGGCATGCGATCACCCACGTGCAGGCCACCCCCAGTGGTTGGCGGGTGTTGCTCGCCGCCGGATTGCATCGACCCGGGCTGACCGCGATCACCGGCGGCGAGGCGTTGCCCGCCCCGCTGGCCGCCGAACTCCGGGGCGCGGTGGGCCGGTTGGTCAACGTCTACGGCCCCACCGAGACCACCGTGTGGTCCACCTACGCCGAGCTCGACACCGACGCGCCGCCCGGGATCGGTCGCCCGCTGGCCAACACCCGGGCGTACGTGCTCGATGCCCGGATGCATCCGGTCCCCGAGGGCCTCCCGGGCGAGCTGTTCCTGGGCGGCGACGGCGTCGCGCACGGCTACCTGGGCCGGCCCGGGCTGACCGCCCAGCGCTTTGTGGCCGACCCGTTCGGTCCGCCCGGCGCCCGCCTGTACCGCACCGGCGACCTGGTCCGGCACTTGCCCGGCGGCGGCCTGGACTACGTCGGGCGTACCGACGCGCAGGTCAAGCTGCGCGGCCACCGGATCGAAATGGGGGAAATCGAGGGCCGGTTGGCCGCCCACCCGGCCATCGCCCAGGCGGCGGTCCGACTTCTGGCCGCGGACACCGAACACGCCCGCCTGGTCGGCTACCTGGTCGCCGAGCCCGGCCAACCCCCGCTGAACCCGGCCGAGTTGCGCGCCTTCCTCGCCCACACCCTGCCGAGCGCGATGATCCCGAGCACCTTCCTGACCCTGGACACCTTCCCGCTCACCCCCAACGGCAAGCTGGACCGCTCCCGCCTGCCCGAACCGGCCCCCGCCCGCGCCGAGCCGATCGACCCCACCGACCCCTCCGGCGCACCGGGCGGGCCGGCCGACGAACCGACCGAGACCGTCCGGGCGATCTGGGCCGAGGTGTTGCGCCTGGACGACATCGGCCTGGACGAGGACCTGTTCGACCTGGGCGGCCACTCGCTGACGATCACTCAAATCGCCGCGCGCATCCGCAAGCGCCTGGGCGTCGAGGTCCCGCTCGACGTCTTCTTCGACACCCCCACCGTCACCGGCGTCACGGACGCCATCCGCGAACTCCAGGAGCAGTGATGAGCCCCGAGACCGAGACCCACCCCGAAACCCCGGAGCCCCAGTACCGCGTGGTGGTCAACGACGAGGAGCAACACTCGTTGTGGCCGCTGCGCACCGACCCGCCCGCCGGGTGGGTGCCGACCGGCTTCGTCGGCACCCGTACGGAGTGCTCGGCGCACATCGACCGGGTCTGGCCGGACATCCGCCCGCTGAGCCTGCGCCGGCGCCTGGCCGGGGACGCCGCATGAGCACGGGCGCGCTGCGCGAACGGGTGGCCGCGCTGATCGCCCAGGTCAGCGACGGCGAGGTGAGCGCGCGCGAGGTGTTGGAAACCGACGGCTCGCTGACCGCGGCCGGGGTCAGCTCGCTGACCTTTCTGCGGCTGATCGACGCGCTGGAGGGCGAGTTCGACGTGTTCTTCGACCTGGACGCCGATCTCGACTTCGTCGAAGACCTGGACACCCTGGTGGACCGGCTGACCCGGCACGGTGTGGCGGTGGGTGATGGTTGAGCGGGGCGCGGCGAGAATCGGGGTCGCGGCCGAGGTGCCGGTCGCGGCCCCCTACGAGGTGTCCGCGCCGTTCGCGGTCTCGGCGGAGGCGCCGATCGAGGCGCCGCTGACGTGGGGTCAGCGGGCCATCTGGCAGGCGATTCGGCGGACCGCGCCCAGTGATCACTACTTCAACATCACCCGTGTCCTGCCGATCGCCGATCGTGGGCAGCCGGTGGACGTCGGCCGGGTCGGCGCCGCGCTGGCCCGGCTGATGGAGCGTCACGACGCGTTGCGGACCCGCCTGGTGGCGGGCGACGGCGAACCCCGGCAGGCCCGGCACGCGGTGGGCACCCTGCCGGTGGAGGTGTTCGAGGCGGCCCGGATCGAGGACGCGGACACGGTCGCGGCGGCGGTGGCCGAGCGGCTGGGCGCGACCCGCTTCGATTACTTCGACGCGTGGCCGATCCGGGCCGGGTTGATCGTGCACGGCGGCCGGGTCCGCTATGTGGCGCTCGCGCTGTGCCACGTGGCCACCGACGGGCACGGTGTCGAGGTCCTGGTCCGCGATCTGCGCCTGCTGGTCCGGCGCGGCTCGGCGGGCCGGATCAGCTCGGCCGGGCCACTCGACCTGGCCCACGAGCAGTCCTCGGCGACCGGGCTGCGTCGGGGCGAATCGGCGCTTGGGCACTGGGAGACGCACTACCGGCGGATCGCCCCGACGGTGTTCGCGGATGTCGTCGCCGAACCGGCCGCGCCGCGTTTTTGTACCGTGCGCCTGGTGTCCACGGCGCTGACCCGCGCCGCCGACGCGGTCGCCCTGCGGCACCGGCTCAGCGCGTCGGCCGTACTCCTGGCCGGGGCCGCGGTATTGGCCGCGCGCGCCGGCGGCCGGGACACCGCGGTGATGTTGCCGATCGTGGCCAACCGGTTCCGCGCGGACAGCCGCGATCTGGTCAGCACGCTGTCCCAGGAGGGCCTGTTCGTCCTTGACCTGGATCCGGCGGCGCGCTTCAGCGAGTTGTTGCCCGCCGCGTGGCAGGCGTCGCTGCGCGCGTATCGCAGCGCGGGCTACGACCCCGACCGGTGGAACGAGCTGATGCTCCGGATCACCGCCGAACGCGGCACCCCGATCCGGCCGTTCTGCTGCTTCAACGACATGCGCCTGGTCGACCGGCCGCCCGCGCCCGGCCCGGCGCCGACCACCGCCGAGTTGGACGCCGAGCGGCGCGGCAGTCGGGTGGAGGCGGTCGGCGGGCACGAGTTCATCGCCTGCCGGTACTGCATGCACGTGATCGCCGAGGGCGACGCGCTGGTGGTCAGTGTCACCGGCGACACCGCGTACCTCCCGGTACACGCGCTGGAGGCGCACTTGGTCGCGCTGGAGGATCTGCTGGTCCGCGCGGCGAGCGGACGGGAGTTGCCGATCGGCGCGCTGACCGGCTTCGCGGAACGTGTGGCGGAGCCGGTCGCATGAGCATCCTGGCGTACGCCGGCGCGACGTCCGTCGAGGCGGGCGGCCGGCTGCGCTTCCACCTGGCCGACACCGACGGCGGCGGCCCGGTCCGCGGCACCGTCACGGTCACCGACGCCACCACCGAACGGGTGCTGACCCGCGCCCGAGTGGCCGGGGCGACCTGGGAGTTGGCCGTCCCGCCCGAGTGGCCCAGCTCGCTCTACCGGGCCACCTTCGACGACGGCACCCCGCTCGCCGGGGTCGAACCCCAGGACCACGAGGCCTGGTTCGTGGTCCGGGCCGCGAATCCCGGGACGACCGCGCCGATCCTGGTGTCCGTACCGTTCGCCACCTGGCAGGCGTACAACCGGTCCGGGCTGGCCGGCCACGGTCTGTACTACGCCGAACAGCCGGACCGGGCCGCCCGGGTCACCTTCGACCGACCCGGCGGCGGGCCGCCGCCGGAGCGCTGGGAGGAGGGCCTGCTGCGCTGGCTGCGGGCGACCGGGCGCCCGGTCGAGTTCTGCTCGGGGCTCGATCTGCACGGCGGAGAACGGCTGTTGGCCCGCTACCGGCTGCTGGTGGTCAACGGCCACGACGAGTACTGGTCCAAGGAACAACGCGACGCCGTCGAGGCGTTCGTCCGGCGCGGCGGCAATCTGGCCATCTTCGCGGGCAATACCGCGTGGTGGCAGATGCGCCTGGAGGACGACGGCCGCACGATGGTGTGCCATCGGGACGCGCTCACCGACCCGATGGCCACGATCGATCCCGAGCGGGTCACCGTCGAGTGGTCCAGCGCGCCGGTGCACCGCCCGGAGAACACGATGACCGGGCTCAGCTTCCGGCGCGGCGCGGGCGCGTGGGGCGAGGGCATGAAGGTGATCCGCGAGGAGGCGTATCTGGCCCGATTCGCCGACCACTGGGTCTTCGCCGGCACCGGGCTCGCCGACGGCGACAAGTTCGGCCAAGGTGCCCTGGGCTACGAGACGGACGCTGCCGAACTCGACTGGAGCACCGGTGTCCCGCGCACCACCGGCCGGGACGGCACGCCGCCGTCGTTCGTCGTGCTGGCCACCGCCGATCTGCGGCACTGGGCCCGTTGGGGGCAGGGCGGCGACGCGGTGATGGGCACCTTCCGGCTGGGCGCGGGCACCGTGTTCAACGCGGGCACGATCAACTGGGGCAGTGCGCTGGCCGACCCGGTGGTGGACCGGATCACCCGCAACGTCCTGGACCGGTTCACCGCCGACCGACCGCCGCAGTGGGAGGTGATCGGGCCCGCCGCCGACCTGCGCGCGCTCGCGGCCTGCGCGGGCTTCCTGTTCGCGGTGGACACCGACGGCGCGCTCGTCTGCCGCGAGCCCGGCGGCCAGAACCTGCCCTGGCGCACCATCGGCGCCGCGGACTCCGTGCTCGCTCTGGCCGCCGCGCGCGAGGCGGCCGGCCCGCTGCCGCTGGTCCTGTACGCGGCCGGCGCCGACGGCCGCCTGCTGCGCCGCCCCCCGCTGAGCGAACCGGCGCCGTGGACCCGGGTCGCCCGACTACCCGCCGGCACGCTCGCCTTCGCGCTGTGCGACGGCGGCGTGTTCGCGGTCGACGCCGGCGACGTCCTGTACCACGTGCCCGCGACCGCGTTGCCCGACGACCCCGACACCGAGGCCCCCTGGCGCGAACTCGGCCCGGCCGGCGGCACGATCGCCCTCGCCGCGATGAACGGCCGGCTGTACGCCGCCGACCGGACCGGCCGGCTGGTCACCCGCCTGCCGGTGGCGGCCCGTGCCCCGTTCACACCGCTCCCCGGGGAACCACCCCCGGCCGACGGCTGCCGAACCCTGACCGGCTACGCGGGCAGCCTGATCGTCACCGCCCCGGGGGCAAGACTGCGCCGGCGATCGGCGATCGGTTAGGTCGCCGGACAGGGCCTAGCCGCCGAGGTCGACCCAGTGGTTGTCGTGGCGCAGGAAGAATTGGGCCCGCTCCTTGTCGGTGAGGTGTTCGAGTTCGGGAATGCCCTCGAAGTAGTGCTCGCGCGGCGCGCCCGGGGCGAACTGGAGCAACATCGACGCGGGTTCGCCGGACTCGTTGCGAAACGCGTGCAGGCCGCCGACCGGTACGTACAGGAAGTCGCCCGCCTTGCCGTCGCGCCAGGCGTTGCCGTCGAAGAGTCGGATCGTGCCGGACAGGACGAAGAACGATTCGGAGATGGTCCGGTGGAAGTGCGTCGACGGCCCACTGGGCACGGCGTGCATGTCGACCCGATACAGGCCGTACTCACCGTCGGTGGAGTCGGTGGTGGCCAGGTAGTGGTAGCCGGCCCCGGCGGTGATCAGCTCGGGCGGATGCCCGGCCGGCCGGAAGCGGGCACTGACCTCACCGCCGTCGCCGTGATAGCGCGGCTCGGGGTAGACCGGGTGGGTGGCGTCGATCGGGTAGGACATCTCGTGGCTCCCGGTACTGGTCGGCCGGCTGGTCGGCCGGCCGGCTGGTCGGCTGGTCGGCTGGTCGGCTGATACGTGACGCATGGCGGGCCGTGCGGGTGGGCACCCCGGAAACGATCTCCCGGACCGATGAGTTTCCGGTCCGCGCCGGGTCGAAGCATGTGACGGCTCGGCAACGACGCGGAACGCCTAGGAACGCCTCGGAACGCCTCGGAACGCCTCGGAACGGCTCGGCAACGACGAAGGGCAGCACCATGAAGATCATCCTCACCACCTTCCTCACCCTCGACGGTGTCTACCAGGCCCCCGGTGGCCCGGAGGAGGATCCCAGCGGCGGGTTCACCCAGGGTGGCTGGTCGGTGCCGTACGGCGACGAGGACTTCGGCCGGTTCATGACCGGGGTCATCGGGCGCGCCGACGCCTTCCTGCTCGGCCGGCGCACCTACGAGATCTTCGCGTCCTTCTGGCCCAAGATGACCGACCCGGACGACCGGATCGCCGACCGGCTGAACACGCTGCCCAAGTACGTCCCCACCGGCACGCTCACCTCGGCGGATTGGGCGAACACCCGGCTGCTCCACGGCGATCTCGGCACGGAGGTCGCCGCGCTGCGCGAGCAGGACGGCGGTGAACTCCAGATCCACGGCAGCGGGGCACTGGCCGGCTCGCTGCTCCGACTCGGGCTGATCGACACGATGCACCTGCTGACCTTCCCGGTCGCGGTCGGCGCGGGGAAGCGCCTGTTCGGCGCCGGCGTACAGCCGACCGCGTTCGCCCTGACCGACTCCCGGGCGACCGGGACCGGCGTGGTGATCAGCTCGTACGAGCGGCGGGGTGCGCCGACGTACGGCACCTACGACCTGCCCGAGGACGCGTAGCCGCCGTTGCCCCGGACGCGGCGAGGGCGCGGCCCGCTCACTCCGGCGGGCGGGTCGCCGTCGCCATCAGCCGGTCCTCGCACCACGCGATCGCCTCCTCGCGGCTGCGGAACGGGATCCACGGCACGTTGTCGCCGATCGGGTCCAGGAGCGGCTCGCGGGCCGCGATGGCCACCTCGTGACCGGCGGCGGCCAGATCGGCCAGCGCGGCGCCGAGCATCGCGGCGGGACCGACCGAAATCGCGGTGACCCGGTCCAGGTCGAGCACGATCCAGCCGGGGACGGGCGGGGTGGACTCGCGCAGCGCGTGCAGCAGGTGCTCGGTCTCGGTGAACTCGAGCGTGCCCTGGGCGCGGATGACCACGATGCGGTGGCCCTCACGGTCGAGTTCGGCCCGCTGGGCCGGGGTGCGGGCCCGATACGAGGGGTGGTCGAGCGCGGTGGTGACGTCGGTGACGGTCGCGGTGTGCCGACCGGGTTGGTGCATCAGGTGCAGCCCGAAGCGCTCGGAGAGTTCGGTGAGCGCAACCACGCCGCGTACCGGGTTGCCGGCCCGGTCCAGCGGCGGGCTGTGCACGGCGATGCCGAACCGGGCGGGGCTGCACGCGATCAGGCCGCCGGACACGCCGCTCTTGGCCGGCAGGCCGACCCGGAGCAGCCATTCGCCGGCGGTGTCGTACATCCCGCACGTGGCCATCACGGACAGCGCGCGCACGGCCACCGGCTCGGCGATCACCCGGTCCCCGGTGACCGGGTTGACGCCGCCGTTGGCCAACGTGGCGGCCATCACGGCCAGATCGGCGACCCGGACGCGGATCGAACACTGGCGGAAGTACGTCCGGACCGTCTCGTCCACATCACCCGCCAACGAGCCCGCGCCGCGCATCAGGTAGGCCAGGGCCCGGTTGCGGTCCCCGGTGTCCGCCTCCGATCGGTACACCTCCTCGTCGACGTCCAGGGACCGCCCGGCGAACGCCGACAGGCACGCCCGGATCCGCTCGAACCGGTCCTCGGGGCCGGCCGCCGGGACCAGCGAGGTGGTCACGATCGCCCCCGCGTTCACCATCGGGTTGGCCGGTCGCCCGGTCCCCGGTTCGAGGCTGATCGCGTTGAACGCCTCACCGCTGGGCTCGGCCCCGACCCGCCGCGCCACCTCGGCGGGCCCCAGCTCGGACAACGCGAGTGCGTAGACGAACGGCTTGGACACCGACTGGATGCTGAACAGGTCGTCGGTGTCACCGGCGCGGTAGCAGTTCCCCGACATGCTCACCAGTGCCATCCCGAACGTCCGGGGATCGGCGGAAGCCAACTGCGGGATGTAGTCGGCCACTTCCCCATCGGCCACGGCAGCGAGCCGATCACGAATCTCGACGAGAGACCGGGTTACCGGATCCACGACGCCACCCCTTCCCGAAGCCACTCCTCGAAGCCACGACACACCACGCCCCGACGCCGCACCTCTCCCCTCGCCCAGCCACCGGGACCACGAAACCCGCACCCTCCGGCCCTCACACGATTGCGCGCGAGGTGAATCCGCAGGCCGGGGGCGCGAGGTCCGGTGCGTCGGCGCCTACGCGGCCGGGCGAGGGGACACGACCGCCGCCGCGCCCGGTGCGGCGAGTGCGGGGGTGGGGGCGGCGGCCGCGTACAGGACCTCGCGGAGGCCGGGAAGGGATTCCCGGTCCGGCCGCCAGACCAGGCGCAGACTCAGGTCGGGGGCGTCGAGGGCGAGCCGGGTCAAGGTCCCGGCGGCCAGTTGCGGGGCCACCGCGAATTCCGGCAACAGGGCGATGCCCAGGTCCTGTTCGGCCCACGCCCGCATCACCGCGACGCCGCCGACGCGGACCTGTTCCACGTCCGTACCCAGGATGCGGTCACCGGCCAGGCGGAACGAGCAGGCCGCCACGTTGACCAGGAGGCGGTGTCCGCGCAGGTCCTCGCCGGTGATCCGGGGTCGGCCCGCCAGTGGGTGGCGCGGCGCGGCGACCAGCACCAGGGCGACCGGTTCCAGGTCGACGAAGGCGAGCGTGCTCGGCGGTGCCTCGAAGCCCAGCTCGCCCAACCACGAACCGGTGTCCAGGAGCAACGCCGCGTCCAGTCGCCCCGCGACCACCGCCGCGAGCAACTCGTCCCGCGTGGCATCGGAGCTGACCTGGACCCGCAGGTCGGGGCGGCGGGCACCGAGCCGGCCCAGTACCGAGGGCACGTGTGTCGCGGCGATACTCTCCAGCGCGCCCAACCGCAACAGCGGCGCCGCGTCGGCCACCTCGCGCCGAGCCTGTTCGGCCTGGTCGAGCAGGCGACGCGCCCAGTCCCGCATGCGCTCGCCGGCCGGAGTCAGCGTCATGCCCTTCGGGCCGCGGTCGAACAGCACGACGCCCACCGACTTCTCCAGGACCCGGATCTGCTCCGAGACCGAGGACGGCGCGATGCCGAGCAGGTTGGCCGCGGCGGTGACGGTGCCGCTGAGGGTGACCGCCTCGAACGTGCGGAGTTGGCGAAGTTCCATGGCCGGGCAACCTCGGCGCGGCCTTCGGATATTCCGAACGCGGCGTGCGGAACAGCCGGTCGAGCCGAAGCGGCTTTCCGCGCACAGTGGTTCTCCACCCATTCGGCATCCCGCTTCCGCGCTTGGAGAACGTCCCATGCCCGCTGTCGATTCACCCCCTTCTCCTTCTCCTTCTCCCTTGCCTTCCCCTACCTCTTCCACTCCCGCTTCCGCTTCCACTTCCACTTCCACCCGGTCGGTACCGACGTCGCGGGCCCGCACCATCGCGCTGCTCGGTGTTTCGCTCGGCTACTTCATGGTGTTGCTCGATCTGACCGTGCTGTCCGTCGCCGAACCGGATCTGGCCGATTCGCTGGGCGGATCGGTGGCCGGCCTCCAGTGGGCGGTGTCCGGGTACACCGTCGTGTTCGGCGCGTTGTTGCTCACCGCAGGTGCGGTGGCCGACCGATTCGGTGCACATCGGGCGTTCCGGGCCGGCATCCTGCTCTTCGGCCTGGGCTCGCTGCTCAGCGCGGGGGCGCCGGACCTGTGGACCCTGGTGGCCCTGCGCGGCCTGCTCGGCGTGGCCGCCGCGGCCTGCGTACCGGCCTCGATGGCCATCGTCACCACGCTCTACCCGGTGCCCGCCGAGCGGGCCAGGGCGGTCGCGGTCTGGGCCGCGCTCAGCGGCGCCGCGCTCGCGGTGGGGCCGATCGCGGGCGGCCTGCTGGTCGACGCGTTCGGCTGGCGCGCCATCTTCCTGATCAACGTGCCGCTCGCGGCCGTCACGCTCGCGCTGACCGCCGGGCGGGCCGTGCGCTGCGCCAGGGGTACCCGGCCGATCGACTGGACCTCCCAGCTCGCCGCATGTGTGGCGCTTGGCCTGGCCACCGACGCGCTGATCGCGGCCGGCTCCGGCGGTGGCCCGCACGCGGCCGGCTCCGGCGCGGGCGCGCTCCTGGCCGGCCTGCTGTTCGTCGCCTCCGAACGGCGCAGCGCACACCCCGTACTGACCCCGGCGATCCTGCGCTCACGTGCCACGGTGTCCGCGTTGCTGGCCGGTGCCGCGGTCAACTTCGCGATGACCGGGCTGCTGTTCGTACTGCCTCTGCTGTTCCGGCAGAGCCTGCACATGTCGCCGCTGCAAACCGGCGTGGCGTTCCTGCCGATGACCGTGCCGTTCGCGGTCAACCCGCTGCTCACCGGCCGGATCGTGGCCAGGTCGGGGCCGCGTACGCCGATGCTGGCCGGACTCGGGCTGCTGGCCTCGGGCTGCCTGGTGTTCGCGGTGGCGGTGCTGACCGGGTCGGCCTACCCGGTTTTGGCGATCGGCCTGGTGTGCACCGGTTTCGGCGTCTCGTTCGCGCTGCCGGCGCTGGTCACCACCGTCGTCACCACGGCTCCCGAGGGCACGGCGGGTGCGGCGGGCGGCCTGCTGAACGCGGTGCGTCAGATCGGCGCGACGCTGGGTGTCGCCGGGATGGGCGCCTTCGTCACGGTCGGCGGCGCGACCGATTCGCCCGACCTGGCCTGGGCGTTGTTGCTGCCGGCGGTGTTGTGCGCGGTGATGGCGGTCGCGGTGGGGCGACGCGGGTGAGTGTCGCGGGTGAGCGTCGGTGCCCACGATCGGCTGAGCCGGTCGTGGGCGGTGGCGGTCCATCTTGACCGGCGGTCGGCGGAGATCTAACCTCCGAAGCGGGAAGACGGAAAGCGCTTTCCTCGCGAGACGGTCGGCGAGTGATTCGGCGACACAGTCGCAGATCAGGCAGAGAGTCGAGGGGCCACGTGGGCACACCCGAGCCGCCGAGGTGGGCGTACAGCACCCTCGGCGCCCCCGGCCGGCCGTTGACCGAGCACCTCGCCCGGGCCCACCGGCACGGCTGTACCGGTCTGGAACTGCGGGTACACCAGGACGAGTTCGTGCACCTCGACCTGCCGCCCGCCGAGCGCCGCACGATTCGCGCCCGGGTCGAGGAGGCGGGCCTGGCCGTGCCGTGCCTGGCCGGCTACGCGGGGATCTGCGCGCCGACCCCCGACCCGGTCGTGCTGTCCTCGATCGAGCGGCTGCTCGGGCTGGCCCACGATCTGGGCGCGCCGTTCGTCCGGATCTTCCCCGGCGGCACCGGCGAGGACGACGCCGTTCGGGCCGAGCGCCGGTTGGCCCAACTGCTCCCGGAGGCGAGCGCGCGCGGGGTCACGATGCTCGTGGAGACCCACGACTCGCACCCCACGGGCGCGGCGGTGGCGTCGCTGGTCCGGCCGTTCGCCGGCGCGGTCGGGGTGATCTGGGACGCGCTGCACCCGTGGCGGCACGGTGAGCGGCCCGCGGACACGGCCGAGGCGCTCGCGGGGTTGTTGCGCTACGTACAGATCAAGGACGCGGCCTCGGCCGTCGACACCACGCCGGTGCCGCTCGGGACCGGATCGGTGCCGCTGACCGAGATCGGCAGCACGCTGCGCGAGCGCGACTGGCGCGGGTGGGTGTCGCTGGAGTGGGAGCGGGCCTGGTATCCGGAGGTGGCCCCGCTGGACGAGGTGCTGCCGGGCGCGGGCGAGTGGGTGGCCCGGTTCGGCTCTCCGGTGGGTCGATAGCGACACGGCGCCGGTCGGCCCTGCCCGCGTCCTCCCCACCCCTGCTCCGGCCCTGCCCGCGTCCGCCCTGCCTCCGTCCCGACCTCCCCCGCCCCGCTCGGCTCGCCGACGGCAGCGAGATCCCGAGGGTCGTCGGCCACACGAGGCTCGTCGATGCCGGGCCGGCGCCCCGGCCGGGGCGGCCACCGTGCTCATCGCCGACCGGCACCCGACCGAGCGTCTCATCGGCACAGACCCCCGGTGACCATCCATCCGGTGCCGCGCCTACCCGGCCCGCCTCGGCGGGTGTGCCGCCGCCGACTCGGCCAGCGCGCGGAGCACTTCGCGGCCCGCCTCGCCCGGGTCCTTCGGCTGGTACATGGTGATCCGCTGGCCGCCCTCCAGCCGCAGCACCTCGAACGCGAGGGTGATCTCACCGAGTCGCGGATGCCGGTAGGTCTCCTCGTCGCTGCGCCGCCGGCGGACGTCGTAGCGCTGCCACAGGCCCACGAACTCCGGGCTGCCGGCCGCGAGTTCGTCCACCAGCGCGGCCAACTCCGGGTCCCTGGGGTCGGCGGCCAGCAGGGAGCGCAGCTGCGCGGTCGTACTCAGCGCGGCGCGTTCCCAGTCCTCGAACAATCCCCGCGCCATCGGGTGCAGGAACAGGTAGCGGATGCTGTTGCGCCGCTCGGGCGGCCACTCGCCCAGGCCCGGGAACAGTGCGAACACCTCGGGATTGGCGGCCAGGATGTCACTGGTACGGGTGAGCAGGTAGGCGGGCCAGGGCCGGACCCGCGCCAACAGCGCGAGGATCCCCGGCCGTATCTCCCGATCCGCGGGCCCGCCGCCCGCCGGCACCCGCTCCGCGGCGTGGTTGGCCAGCGCGTACAGGTGCGCGTGCTCCTCCTCGTTCAGGCGCAGCGCGGCGGCCAGGCCGTCGAGTACCGCGCCGCCGGGGTTGTTCTCCCGGCCCTGTTCCAGGCGGGTGTAGTACTGGATGCTCAGCCCGGCCAGCGCGGCCAGTTCCTCCCGGCGCAGCCCCTGGGTACGGCGCAGTCCGGTGCCGGCGGGCAGGCCGACGTCGCCGGGTTGCAGGCGGGCGCGGCGGGCCTGCAGGAATTCCCCGAGCGGTGGTGGTGATGGTGGTGGTGGTGACGTCACCCGTCGATTGTCCCAAAGACGGGGGTGTGCGTGCGTGTCCCCCGCATTGATACCCGCGGTGGTGATCCGCATGGTGATGGTTGGCGTGCCGGTGACCCGCCTGGCGGTGGTTCGTACGGTGCTGATGCGCACGGTGGGGCCTTCATGGCGACGCGGGCGGGCGGCATGGTGAGGGGGCCGACGCAGGTTCGCGTGGGAGGCCGACGAAGGGATGCGTGGACCGACATGACCTTTGTGGAACCGTCGTCTGTGGAACCGTCGAGTGTGGCCGACTCGGCCGAGGCCGACGCCCCCGGGCCGGCCGGTGCGCCCGGGTCGCCGCCGGGCGGCACCCGAATACGGGGTCGGTGGGCGGGGCCCACGCCGGAACGGGCGGGATTCGGGGCGCGGTTCACCGCGGCGACCGCGATCGGGTCGGTGTTGAATCCGATCAACTCGTCGATTATTGCGATCGCGTTGGTGTCGATCGGGCAGGCGTTCGGGGTCGATACCGGGTCCACCACCTGGCTGGTGTCGGCGCTGTATCTGGCCACCGCGATCGGCCAGCCGACGGCGGGGCGGCTCGCCGATCTGTTCGGGCCGCGCCGGGTGTACCTGGGCGGCATGGTGCTGGTCGCGATCGGTGGGCTGATCGGCTTCCTGGGCACCTCGTTGGGGATGCTCGTGGTCGCGCGGGTGATCCTCGGACTCGGTACGTCGGCGGCGTATCCGGCGGCGATGACGATGGTGCGCCGCCAGTCCGAACGGCTCGGCCGACCGGCGCCGGGGCGGGTGTTGAGCGCACTGGCCATCGCCGGGCAGACCACGATGGCGGTCGGGCCGCCGCTGGGCGGGTTGTTGATCGCGGTCGGCGGGTGGCGGATGATGTTCCTGATCAACCTCCCCCTGGCGGCGATCGCCGGCCTGTGCGCGCTGTACTGGCTGCCGGCGGACCGACCCGGACCGCGCACCGAGTCGGCGCGGCAGGCGCTGGACCCGGTCGGACTGGTGTTGTTCGCGGCCACCTTGACGAGCGTGCTGCTGTTCCTGATGCGGCTGTCCGCGCCGAGGTGGTGGCTGCTCGGGCTCGGCCTGGTCCTGGGCGGCGCGCTGACGTGGTGGGAGGCTCGGGCCCGGGCGCCGTTCCTGGATGTGCGGATGTTGGTCGCCAATGGCGCGTTGACCAGAACCTATCTGCGGAACGCGACGGCGATGTTGATGACGTACTGCTTCGTCTACGGCTGGACGATCTGGCTGGAGGAGAGCGCCGGCCGCTCCGCGTCGGTGGTCGGGCTGCTGATGACGCCGTCCTTCGTGGTGGCCGCCGGGGTCTCGGCCCTGGTGACCGGACCCGGGCTGCGGACGCCGCTGTTGGTGGGTACCGGAGCGCTGGTCGTGGCCGGCGCGAGTCTGCTGCTGCTCGACGCCGAATCGCCGGTGTGGTTGCTGATCGTGGTGAGTGTGGTGTTCGGCGTGCAGAACGGCCTGATCAATGTCACCAACCAGCAGGCGATGTTCCGGCAGGCGCCGGCGAGCGGGACGGGGGTCGCGGCCGGGTTGTTGCGGACGTTCTCGTATCTGGGCGCGATCGGGTCGGCGAGCCTGATCGGCGCCACGTTCGGGGCCCGGGCGAGTGACGCGGGGTTGCACCACCTCGCGGCGATCCTGACCGCGACCTCGGTGCTGTTGCTCGCGGCCACGGCCTTCGACCCGGCGCTGCGCACGAAGTAGCCCGGGAGACCGGCTGCGTGGGCGCGGCCTATGCGTGGGCGCGGCGGTGGGCCGCCACACGTTCGCGGGTGGCGCAGCGGCGGGAGCAGTAGCGGCGGGGTGGGCCGCTGCCCTCGTTGGTGTACACGTGCCGGCAGCTCGGCGAGGCGCAGATGCCGCCGGGTGGGCGTTGGCGGTCCCAGACCAGCATGGTCAGGGCCAGGCAGGACGAGGCCAGGAACCATTCGCCCCAGGGTGCGTCGTCGTCGCTGTCCAGGTGCGGGTGCCAGGGGCTGCGGCCGGCGTGGGAGGTGAGTCGGAGGGCGCCTCGGCTGCGCCGGAGCAGGCGGTTGAGCACGCCGGCGGCGGCGTCGACGTCCTCGGCGGCGAAGACCGGGCGCAGCAGCAGCGCGGCGGCGCGCAGGTCGGTGACGTCGGTGGGGGTGAGCTGGATCGGCTCGGATTCGCCGTGCTCGCGCAGGAGTTCGGCGATGGCCGTCGGGGGTGTGTGGTGCGGTGGGTCGGTGGTGGTCAGGGCGTTGACCAGGGCGACGGTGCGGCGGGCGACGGCCTGGACGGAGTGGCGGGTGGATCGGTCGTCGCCGGTACCGGCGCTGCCGGCAGGGCTCGTGGGCCGGCTGGCGGGGTGGCTGTCGGTGGGGTGCGGCATGATGGGAATGTAACGCATCTGGTGCAGGATTGAGTTACCTGTGTAGCGTGCCGGGCATGCGCGAGCGAGTCGGAATGTGGTCGTACACGGCCGGGGCGGCGGCAGCCCGTACGGGGGACGAGATGTCGGGGCCGGCCCTGCTCCTGGCCGGACTCGCGGTCACCGGATCGGCGGCCACCGCGTCGACGCTGCTCGCCGCGGTGACCGCGGCGGCGGCGGTCGGCGGGCCGGTGTTCGGCGTACTGCTCGACCGGTCGGCGCGGCCGGGCCGACTGCTGGCCGGCGCCCTGGTCGGCTACGCGGCGGGGCTCGGCGTGATCCTGGCGGCCCTGGGCCTGGCGCCGCTCCCGGTCACGCTGCTGGTCGCGGTCGGCGCGGGGTTGCTCGGGCCGGCCCTGAGCGGCGGCTGGACGTCGCAACTGCCGCGCGTGGTGGGCCCGGAGGACCTGCCGCGGGCCACCGCGTGCGACGCGATGACGTTCAACCTGGCGAGCCTGGCCGGTCCGGCCCTGGCCGGTGTACTGGCGGGCCTGGCCGGCGCGTCGGCGGCGGTGCTCGCGGCGATCGTGCTGATCTGCCTGGCACTGCCGGCGGCCTGGGGCCTGCCGGCGGCGGAGCGAACGGCGCCGCCCGGGTCGGTGGCCGCGGACTTGGCGGCGGGCTTCCGGGCCATCGTGCGCAGTCGGCCACTGGCCCGGGCCACGGCCGCGTCGATGTTGTCGTGCGTCGGCCAGGGCATCCTGTTGGCCACGAGCCCACTACTCGGCGAACGGGCCTTCGGACAGGCGGCCCACGGCACGATCCTGCTGTCGGTTCTGGCCGCCTCCGCCCTGACCACCAACGCGATCCTGTCCCGGCACGCCGACTCCATCCGCCCGGACACCATCATGTGGCTCAGCCCCCTCCTCCTGGCCACCGCATTCCTCCTCGCGGCAACGGCCCGCCCGATCCCGGTAATCGCCGCAATGCTCCTGGCGGGCATGGCCGAAGGCCCCCAACTCACCGCCCTGTTCACCATCCGCCACCGCGAGTCCCCGGCAGCCCTCCGCAGCCGAATCTTCACCACCGGCGCCAGCCTGAAGATCACCTCCTTCGCCGCAGGCGCAGCCCTCACCGCAGAACTGACCACCGACACCCCGACCCTGGCCCTGACCACGGCAGCAGGCTTCGAGACTTTGGCAACGCTGGCCTTCGCGGCGATGACTCTGGCGTCCCGACGGCGGCGTACGGAGACAACGAGCATCAACGAGAGGGGAGTTGCGACCGGACCCGGAGCTGGAGGCAGATCGTGGCTGCGAGCGACGCTGCACTCGTCAAGGGCCCGCGCCGGCCGGGGGCCCGAGGATGTCAGCCGAGCGTCCGTCGGGGAGGGCCCGAATCCAAGCCGGCGAGCCGGGTAATCCCGATCCGAACCAATGTGGCAAGCTCTCACTTCGACTGCGCGCGAACCCCATGCCGACGTCGTCTCATTCATCCACGTGATCCCCGGAGAGTCATGCGTCGTCGCCTCGCAATCCTTGCCGCCGCCGTGTCCTTCTGCTCCGGCTGTTCCGCCGCCGGCGACACCACCGGCAAGCAGGCCGTAGGTGCCACACCCGGCTCGACCTCGCCGGCATCCTCCTCCCGCTCTCCGACGAGCAGCCCCACGCAGTCGGCGACCGAGGAAGCGGGCAAAGTGCTGCGCACCGCGATATCCGCCACCCGTAACACCAGCGCCCACTTCGTCCAGAAACTCGAACTGGGCACAACCGACAAGCACTTCACTCTGACGATGGCCGGCGACTTCGACTTCGCAGGCGACCGGGGCAACATCGCGGTGGACTTCCCCGAGGGTGGCATCAGCCACACCGACGAGGTCTTCGCCGACGGCCAGGTCTACGTGTCGAACATTCCCCAACTGGACGGCAAGTGGGCCACAATGCCCCGGGACGCCGCCGAAGCCCACTACTTGCTCCGCGCACCGCTGAACGACCCCGAGCACTACCTGGAACAGGTCACCGCTATCCGCGAGGCGGCCAACGTCGGCCGCGAGGATGTCGACGGGGTCACCACCACCCACTACCGCGGGGTCCTCGTCGGCGACGCGATCCTCCTGCGCATGGCCGAGAAGGTACGCACCGGTATGCGGGAGATCGACAGCGACCTACGTGTCCCCACCGACGTATGGGTGGACTCGGCCGGCCGCGTGATCCGCACCCGAATGACCTTGCGTATGGCGGGAGGCGACGTAACCACCACGTCAACCCTCACCCAACTCGGCACCCCGGTCCAGGCCACCGCCCCGGCGCTCGACCAAGTCGTGCGCGTCCAGTCCCTCACCGGTGTCCTCAACGGCTGACCCCCAATCGGGCAGATGAGCCCGCCGGCACCTCGATACCGTGGCAAATGCGACCACGGAACCGAAGGGAGGAACCGCCGAACGAGACGAACAACAACCACCCTTCGCCTGCCAAACACGCGAACCAGGCGAGCACTTGCCCAATTACCGTTGGATCCCATCACGAACCCGTATCGGCCGAGAGAACCCGTGGCTCGGCAAGTTGACTCCCCACATGCGTGGGGTGGACCGCCGGCTGACCAGCGCGGTCTGCGTTCGGGGCAGCAAGATCGGCAACTCGCCGGTCAGCGACGCGACCGGGCGTCGGGAAGCGCGTCATGCGGCTCGAACAGCACGGGACTGCCCGTTCCGACCGCCTCATCGCGCCGGATCGAGCACCAGTTTTCCGATCGTTCGGCGCCCCTGGATGTCGTCGTGGGCGCGGCGGGCCTGGCTCAGTGGGTATTCGCCGCCCACGTGTGGAACGATCGCGCCGGAGCGCGCGGCATCCCACAACTCCCCCATGGAATGGGCAAGCATGCCGGGGACCGGATAGATCCTCGGGAGGACGAACCCGATCACGCTCCGGTTCCGGAGCAATACGTCCCTCGTGTCCAACGTGGCGGTGCGCCCGCTCGCGAAGCCGAAGACCACGAGCCGCCCGAAGACCGCGAGCGCCTCCAACGCGGCCCGGGCCGAGTCGCTTCCGGCCATCTCGAGTACCACGTCGAGGCGTTCTCCGCCGTTGGCTTCGATCAGCGCCTCGGTGAGGTGTTCGACATCGGAGGAGTCCACGGCGGCGTGCGCGCCCAGCTTCATGGCGAACTCACGCTTGGCGGGCGTGGACGCCACCGCGATGATGCGGCCGGCGCCGGCGTGTCGAGCGAGTTGAATCGCCAACGTGCCCAGGCCGCCTGCGGCGGCGAGCACCGCGACGGATTCGCCGCGTTGCAGCCGCGCGCTGGTGTGCAGGATGTGCCAGGCGGTGTTTCCCTGCACGGCCAGCGCCAGTGCCGAGCCGTCGTCGATCCCGTCGGGGACGGTGAACGTAGTCGACTCGGGGGCGAGCGCATATTCCGCGTAGCCGCCTCCGCTCGGCGCCACCGCCAGGACTCGTTCGCCGGTGTCGACGCGCCGGCCGACGACTTCGCTGCCCAGGACGTAGGGCAACGGAGTGTCCGCTATGTAGATGCCCTGCCGACGGTGGACATCCGCGAAGTTCACCCCGGCGCGATCCACCTTGATGAGAACCGGTCGCGCGGGTTCCGGCGTCGGCATGGGTAAATCGACCATCCGGAGGACATCGGATCCACCGAACTCGCTGATCTGGACCGCTCGCACGTATCTCCCCATTCGTCCGCAGAGCCCTCCGCCCCCGGGGAGCGCCGGCCTTGAGTGCAGGGTAGTCAGGGAAGGGCCGGTCGAGTATCGGCTTCCGATCGATCCTCATCCCGGCAACGCAACGGCGCAGGCCGACTCGTTCCCGCGCTCCCGGGGCACCGGTCCGGAGAATCGGGCACAACAGCGTCCCGTCGGCCAAGCAGGAGGTCGCGCCAACAGTCGGTCCACGCCGGCGGACGCGGCACCAGGTCGATTGTCGGTCGGTGGTCAGTCGGTCGTTGACGCGTCGGCTCGCCGGGCGGCGACCGCGTCCGTACACAACTCCGCGGTGTGCGCGTCGTCTTCGATGCCGAGGTGTCCGACGACGGCCCGCACGGAGTCCAGGGCGTCCGTCAGCAAGCGTATCGCGGGGCGAGGTCTGCGACGCCGTTGCTCAGGACGCGGGCCCGAGGGTGCGGCGGGCGTGCGCTCGCGTTGCGAACCGCCTGCGGCCTTCATCCTTGCCGGTACGGGCTTGGCCCGGTGGTGGGTGGCGGCGTGCGGCGGATGACGACTCTTTGGGTGTCCAGGTTGACGACCGTGTGGGGTGGGGCGGCGGAGTTGGCGTCGATGCGTAGGACCTGGTCGGTTTCGCGTTGTTCGCGTTCCACGTGTTTGTTGGGGTTCATCAGGGCCAGGAGTTCCTGGGCGCCGGCCGCGCCCATGCCGCTGCTGGAGGGGCCCCGGGTGGCGAAGCGGCGGGCCAACCAGGCGGGTCGGCCCGCGCGCTGCACCATCTGGCGCAGCGCGGCCAGGGTGAAGGGCACCATCACCAGCACCGCCATGGTGAGCAGGCTCAGCATCATCATCATGTTCGGCCAACGGGCCCGGCGGCGGATCCGTTCCGGGTGCGGCTACGCGCAACTCCCGGTCCCGGCCCGCCCGATGGCCATGGCGCGGGCGGTGGTGTGGTCTCGGCCCGGTTGTCCCCCGTCCTGCGGGCTACCGCTTCGGGTTGGACGGGTCGCCCGGCGAAGCCGCTGCCGGGCCCGTGCTGGTTCGGGTGACCAGTTCCGCGTTCAGGTCCACCGTGCGGGGGGTGATCGTGGGGCCGGTCAGGATCATCTGCATTGCCTGGGCGCCGATGTCGGCCAAGGGCAGGCGGACGGTGGTCAGTGGTGGGTTCAGGTCGGCGGCGAAGGGGAGGTCGTCGAAGCCGATCACCGAGACATCGTCGGGGACGCGTAGGCCCAGGTCGTCGCGGAGGGCGGCCAGCACGCCGGCGGCCATGACGTCGTTGAGGACGACCAGCGCGGTGAGTTCGGGTTCGCGGGTCAACAGCGTGCGGGCGGCGGTTCGGGCCGCGTCCCGGGTGAAGCCGCCGTCGACCACCCGCCCGGGTGGCAACGGCAGGCCCAGCGCGCGGAGTTGGCGGCGGGCGCCGTCCAGGCGGTCGCGTACCGTGGTCAGCGCGCGCGGGCCGGACACAAGGCCGAACCGGCGATGGCCCAGGTCGTACAGGTGCCGGACGGCGAGCGCGGCGCCGGCCCGGTTCGCGGGGCGGACGGTGTCGCACGCGATCCCGTGCGAACCGACCGAGACCACGTGGCCCCCGTCGGCCCGGTAGGCGTCCACCTCGGCGGCCAGGCGGCGGGTGAACTCGCGGTCGGCGAAGCCACTGCCGGCCAGTACGACCGCACGGGCACGTTGGGCGCGCAGCCGGGCCAGATAGTCCAGTTCGAGTTCGGGGTCGCGGAACGTGGCGGCCAACATCACCAGGAGGCCGTGCTCCCGGGCCACACCCATCGCACCGGCGGCGATGGCCGCGAAGTACGGGTCGGCGACATCGTGCACGACCACGCCCACCACGCTCGTCGTCGAGCGGGCCAGCGCCTGGGCGGGCGCGTTGGAGACGTAGCGCAGTTCGCGCGCGGCGTCCTGGACCCGCCTGCGTAGTTCCTCCCCCACGATCCGGGTCCCGCTGCTGCCGTGCAGGGCCCGGGAGGCGGTGGCCGAGGACACCCCGGCACGCTCCGCCACCTGCTGGAGGGTGACGGGTCCCGCCGGGCGGGTCACGGGCGCATCGGGCGTCGGAGTCGGCATGGGCACAGGGTAGCGACCGGATGGTGGATGGAAAGCGCGTACCCGTGAGGTGGCGAGGGGAGGTTGATCACCAGGCCCTCATCCCCACCGGTCTCTTGACCCGATCGGCGCGCCGCTCTAACTTACGGGAAAGCGCTTTCCCGACTTGTACGACCCACCCGCCCCCGAAAGGCCACCATGCGCACCCAAACCCTCGGCGTCGTGATGAACGGCGTCACCGGCCGGATGGGCTACCGCCAGCATCTGGTCCGCTCGATCCTGGCCATCCGCGAGCAGGGCGGCGTCGCGCTCGCCGACGGGTCCCGGATCGTCCTCGAACCCGTCCTGGTCGGCCGCGACGCGGACAAGCTGCGCACGATCGCCGACCGGCACGGCCTCACCGCGTGGACCACGGACCTGGACACGGCGCTGGCCGACCCGGCCAACTCGATCTACTTCGACGCGCAGGTGACCACCGCGCGCGAGCAGGCGATCCACGCGGCCATCGCGGCCGGGAAGCACGTCTACACCGAGAAGCCGACCGCCGAGACCCTCGACGGCGCCCTCGATCTGGCCCGGGCCGCGAACGCCGCCGGCGTCAAGCACGGCGTCGTCCAGGACAAGCTGTTCCTGCCCGGCCTGGTCAAGCTGCGTCGGCTGATCGACGGCGGCTTCTTCGGCCGAATCCTGTCCGTACGCGGCGAGTTCGGCTACTGGGTATTCGAGGGCGACTGGCAGCCCGCACAGCGGCCGAGTTGGAACTACCGGGCCCAGGACGGCGGCGGCATCGTCGTGGACATGTTCTGCCACTGGTCCTACGTACTGGAGAACCTGTTCGGCCGGGTCGAGGCGGTCACCGCGAAGGCGGTCACGCACATCCCGACTCGGTGGGACGAGCAGGGGCGCGAGTACGCGGCGACCGCCGACGACTCGGCGTACGGCATCTTCGAGCTCGCGGGCGGGATCGTCGCCCAGATCAACTCGTCCTGGGCGGTCCGGGTGAACCGGGACGAACTGGTGGAGTTCCAGGTGGACGGTACTGAGGGCAGCGCGGTCGCCGGCCTGCGCCGCTGCCGGGTCCAGCACCGCTCGGCGACGCCGACTCCGGTATGGAATCCGGACCTTCCGGTCACGGAGCCGTTCCGGGACCAGTGGCAGGAGGTGCCGGACAACGCGGGCGAGAATGGCTTCGACAACGGCTTCAAGGTGCAGTGGGAGGACTTCGTCCGGCACGTGGTGGCCGACGAGCCGTTCGCGTTCGACTTCCTCGCGGGCGCGCGCGGCGTACAGCTGGCCGAGTGCGGCCTGCGCTCGTCGGCCGAGGGCCGCCGGGTGGAACTTCCGGTACTCGACGGGAAGTTCGACGGAGATTCGGCCGGCAAGTCCGGCGGAGATTTCGCCGGCCGGTCCGGCGGAGCGCACACCGCCCGGGCCGACGGGAAGTCCGCATGACCGCCCGCCTGTTGCTGCCCACGCCGGGCGGCACCCTCGAGCCGTACGAGCCCACCGGACGCTACCTCGGCGCGGCCCCCGGCGGCCCGGCCTTCCGCACCCGCACCGCGTACGCCGCCGCGCATGTCGTGGCCGACCCCCTCGCCGACAACACCCCCGGCCGCCCGGCCGCCGTCGACTGGACCGCCACCCTCGCGTTCCGTCACCACCTGTGGTCGCACGGTTTCGCCGTCGCCGACGCGATGGACACCGCCCAGCGGAACATGGGCCTGGACTGGCCCGCCACCGCCGAACTGATCCGGCGCAGCGCGGCGGAAGCGGCCACGGTCGGCGATCCATACACGCTCATCGCGTGCGGCGCGGGCACCGATCACGCCGGCGCCGGTGACCTGACCCTCGATCAAATCCTCGCGGCCTACACGGAACAGATCGCCGTGGTCGAGGAATCGGGCGCCAAGGTCGTGCTCATGGCGAGCCGTCAGCTGGCCGCGACCGCACGCGGCCCGCAGGACTATCGGTGGGTGTACGACGCACTGCTGCGCCAGGTGCGCCGCCCGGTCGTGCTGCACTGGCTGGGCGAGGTGTTCGACCCGGCGTTGGCCGGCTACTGGGGCTCGACCGACGTGGACACGGCGACCGAGGTGTTCCTGGAGCTGATCCGCGAACACGCGGACCGCGTCGACGGGGTCAAGGTCTCCCTCCTCGACCGCGACCACGAGGTCCGGCTGCGCGCCCAACTCCCTTCCGGAGTGCGGCTCTACACCGGCGACGACTTCCACTACCCGGAGCTGATCCGGGGCGACGGCGGGCACTTCAGCCACGCCCTCCTCGGCATCTTCGACGCGATCGCCCCGGTCGCGGCGGGTGCGCTGCGCGCGCTGGACGCGGGCGATGCGGCCGGCTACGACGCCCTGTTGGCGCCGACGGTCCCGCTGTCCCGGCACCTGTTCGCCGCGCCCACCTACCACTACAAGACCGGCATCGTGTTCCTGGCCTGGCTCACCGGCCGGCAACCCGCCTTCACCATGATCGCCGGTGCCCAATCGGCCCGCTCCATCCCGCACTTGGCCCAGGCCTACCGCCTCGCCGACGCGGCGGGACTGTTGCCGGACCCGGACCTGGCGCTCGGCCGGATGCGGTCGCTGTTGACGGTCGCGGGGGTGGGGACGTGATGGCGACGTGATGGCGACGTACGCGACGGGCATGGCGGCCGAAGCCGAGACCGGGCGGACAACGCTCGCGACCACGGGAGCACAAGCACGGGCACGGGCACGGGCATGGACATGGATACGGACATGAACCTGAACATGAATATGAACATCCTGGACGTACCGAGCGGCAGGCCCGCCGGCACACCCACTCCCCCGCCCGGTGACCCCCGCCTGGCCCGGCTCTCCCTCAACCAATGGACCACGCGCGCCTGGTCGTTGCCCGAGGCGGTCGACGGTTGTGTCCGGGCCGGCCTGCCCGCGATCGGCCTGTGGCGGGACAAGGTCGCCGAGACCGGTTTGGCCGAGTCGGCGAAGCTGGTCCGCGACGCCGGATTGCGGGTGTCCTCCCTCTGCCGGGGCGGCTTCCTGACGGCCCGTGAGCCCGCCGCCCGGGCCGAGGCGATCGCGGACAACCGGCGCGCCATCGAGGAGGCCGCGACGTTGGCGGCGGCCTGTCTGGTCCTGGTGGTCGGCGGACTGCCCGCCGGGGACCGGGACTTGCCGGGCGCGCGGGAGCGGGTCGCCGAGGCGCTGGCCGAACTCGCGCCGTACGCGGGCGCGCACGGTGTCCGGCTCGCGCTGGAACCGCTGCACCCGATGTACTGCGCCGACCGCGCCGTACTCGCCACCCTGGACCAGGCTCTCGACCTGGCCGAACCGCACCCGGTCGCACAGGTCGGGGTGGTGGTGGACTCGTTCCACGTGTGGTGGGACCCGTACCTGCCGGCCGCGATCGCCCGTGCCGGCGCCGGCGCCCGAATCGCCTCCTTCCAGATCTGCGACTGGGTGCTTCCCCTCCCGGCCGACGTCCTGCTCGCCCGAGGCATGATGGGCGACGGCACCATCGACTTCCGGCCGATGGCGGCGGCGGTCGAGGCGGCCGGGTACACCGGCGACATCGAGGTGGAGATCTTCAATGCCGACGTCTGGGCAGCCGACGGCGACGCGGTGGTGGATACGCTCAAGCGGCGCTACGTGTCCGAGCTGCTCGACTGACGTCTACCGGAGCATCCCCCGACGTCTATCGGAGCATCCCCCCTCGCCGGGCCCGACGTCACCACCGAGCCGCCGGCCCGCCTGCCGGTTGTCCCAACGACCCGAAGAAGCCGGTTGTCCCAACGACCCGAAGAAAAAGGTACCCCCGCCATGCGGATCGTCTTCGCCCCCGACTCGTTCAAGGGGACCGTCCCGGCGGACCTGGCCGCCGCCGCGCTCGCCGAGGGCTGGTTGCACGAACGTCCCGGTGACGAGGTCGTGTTGGTGCCGCTGGCCGATGGTGGTGAGGGCACGCTCGACGCGGTGGCGCGGGCCGTTCCGGGGGCGGTTCGGGTGCCGGTGCTCGGGGCGCCGGGGCCGGACGGGCGGGCCGTGGATGCCGCGTGGTTGCGGATGCCGGACGGCAGCGGGGTCGTCGAGTTGGCCGGTGTCTCCGGATTGCCGCTGCTGGGTGGCGCGCTCGACCCGATGGGTGCGCATACCGTCGGGCTCGGCATGGTGCTCCGGTCGGCGCTGCGCGACGGCGTGTCCGCCCTGGTGGTCGCGGTGGGCGGCTCGGCCTCGACGGACGGCGGGTCCGGTGCGCTGGCCGCGCTCGGCGCCCGCTTCCGAGCCGCCGACGGCCGGGAACTGCCCTACGGTGGAGGCGCGTTGGCGCGGCTCGCGGCCATCGACCGGACCCGGCTGGCGCCCCCGCCGCCCGGCGGCGTACAGATCCTCACCGACGTCACCAACCCGCTGCTCGGCCCGGCCGGTGCCGCCGCCGTGTTCGGCCCACAAAAGGGCGCGTCCGCCGACCAGGTCGCCGACCTGGACGCGGGTCTGGCCCGCCTGGCGGACCTGCTCGGCGGCGATCCGGGCGCGCCCGGCGCCGGTGCGGCCGGCGGGACGGCATACGGCCTGGCCGCCGCGTGGCACGCGGTGATCGTGCCCGGCGCCACCCGCGTCGCCGAACTCGCGGGCCTGCCCGCCGCGTTGGCCGACGCGGACCTCGTGATCACCGGCGAGGGCCGGTTCGACGCGACCTCGATGCGCGGCAAGGTCGTGGGTACGGTGCTCGACCTCGCCCATCGCGCCGCCGACACCCCGGTGGCCCTGGTCGCCGGTTCGATCGCCGCGCCTCCGCCCCCGAGCGTCACCGCGTCGATCGGCCTGGCCGACCTGGCCGGCTCCGCGACGGCGGCCCAGACCGACGCCGTACGTTGGCTCCGCCGAGCCGGTACCGAACTGGCCGGCCGGATCCGCCCGAACCACGCGACCTGAGGCCGCCCACCCGGGCCCGACGCACGGCACGGCAGGTCCGACGCCGCGTCAGTAGTACCCCTTCGACCCGTCGACCAGTTCCCGCACGATGTCCAGATGACCCGCATGCCGGGCGGTCTCCTCGATCATGTGCAGCAGGATCCACCGCAGCGTCGCCGCCCCGGCCCGGAAGTCCTGCTGTCGGCTCACGTCGTCCAACCCATGGGCCGCGATGAGCTCGTCGGAGATCGCGCACTGCGCCGTGTACTCCCGCAACAGCTGCTCCAGCGGCACCCCTTCGACACGCATGTCGCCGTCCTCGACGCCCTCGTCGAACTGCGGGCCGATCGCGGGCCGCCCCATCAAGATGACCTCGAACCAACAGTGTTCGACCCATCGCAAATGCGAGACGAGACCTGCGACGGTCATCAACGGCGAAGTCGGGATCACCACCCGATGGGCGTCCTCGTCGGACAACCCCGCGCATTTCCAATGAATGATCGCCCGATGCATGTCGAGCCATTCCAGCAGTTGGGTCCGCTCGTCGGCGGCATAGGCGGGACGGGTACGCGAGGGGGGCGTGGGAGACGTCATGGACGCGAACGTAGTGACTCGGCTCACCGCTCGCCGGCATTTTCCGCCGCCGGGCACGACGCACCACCAGCACGGCGCCCGTGGCGTGCGGCCCGCTCCGGCGCCGCCCGGCTAGGCTGAGCGCACAATGAACCGTTTTTCTGCGCCGTCCGGCGAGTTCGAGCTCACCCGTTACCCCGAGGACCCCCGCGAGCTGCTGCGTGCGTGGGACGCGGCCGACGAGTACGTGCTGCGGCACCTCGCCGGGATCGACGACGCCAAGCCGACGGACCTGTCCGGCAACGTCGTCGTACTGGGCGACCGGTGGGGCGCGCTGACCACCGCGCTGGCCGAGTCCCGGCCGGTACAGATCAGCGACTCGTACCTGGGCCAGGAGGCCACCCGGGCCAACCTCGACCGCAACGAAGCGGACCCGGACTGGGTACGGCTGCTGTCCACGCGGGACGCGCCGCCGGACCGGATCGACGTACTGATCGTCCGGGTCCCGAAGAACCTGGCCCTGCTCGAGGACCAGCTGCACCGACTCGCCCCGGGCGTACACGCGGACACCGTCGTGGTCGGCACCGGCATGACCACCGAGATCCACACCTCCACGCTCAAGCTCTTCGAGCGGATCATCGGCCCGACCCGGACCTCACTGGCGGTGCGCAAGGCCCGGCTGATCTTCTGTACGCCCGACCCCGCCCTCCCGCGCGTGGCAAGCCCGTGGCCGCGCAGCTACGCGCTGCCCACCGACCTGGGCGCGGCGTCCGGGATCGTCACCACGAACCACGCGGGCATCTTCTGCGCCGACCGGCTCGACATCGGCACCCGCTTCCTGCTGCGCAACCTGCCGCGGCGGACCGGCCGCGACCGGGTCGTGGACCTGGGCTGCGGCAACGGCGTGGTGGGCACGGCGGCGATGCTGGCCAATCCGCGCTCCGAGGTGCTGTTCGTCGACGAGTCGCATCAGGCGGTGGCGTCGGCGCGGGCCACGTTCCAGGCGAACCTGGGTTCGGCCGCGGGCGCCGAGTTCGTGGTCGGCGACGGTGTCGAGGACGTCCCAGCGGAGAGCGTGGATCTGATCCTGAACAACCCGCCGTTCCACACCCACCGGGCCACCACCGAGGCGATCTCGTGGCGGATGTTCGCCGGCTCGCGCGCGGCGCTGCGCTCCGGCGGCGAACTGTGGGTGATCGGCAACCGGCATCTGGGTTACCACGTCAAGCTGCGTCGCCTCTTCGGCAACTGCGACATCGTGGCGAGCGACCCGAAGTTCGTGGTGCTGCGAGCGGTCAAGAGGTAGGCAGGTACGCAAGCAGGTACGTACCTCGGGAACGCCGCCCCACTTCTCACCCGGCGGCGGCGTTCTCCACGTGTACCAGCATCCGCTTCAGCAGCCCGTTCAGTATGTCCCGGTCGGCCGCGTCCAACGTCTCGAGCATCGCGTGCTCCGACACCCCGATCAGCTTCATCGCGGCCATCCAGCGCGCCCGGCCCGACTCGGTGAGTTCGACATCGACCCGGCGACGGTCCTCGGTGCCGCGGATCCGGCGGACCAGGTCGGCCTTCTCCAGGGTGTCCAGTCGACCGGTGATCCCGGCCGGCGAGACCATCAGTTCGGCGGCCAGTTCGGACGGGGTGGCGCGGTACGGCTCGCCGCGCGAGGCCAGCCGGTGCAGCGTCTCGAACTCGAAGCCCTGTAGCCCGACTTCGGCCAGTACCCGACCCTTGGCCTGGGCCACGTGCTTGGTCAGCAGCTGCATCCGGGTGACGATGCCCTCCACCGTCTCGTCGAACGGCACTCGTTGCTGCCAGCGCGCGATGTGCCGATCGACCGCGTCCTCACCGTCCGCGCCGCCGGCACCACCTACACCACTCGCACCCTCACCCTGCATTCGGTCATTATGCTACGCCGACTAGTATTTCGTTGACGAATGATTCGCTGACGAAATACATTCTGGGCCCATGACCCCGTCCACGCGCCGGCTGCTGATCGGCCGCACCCTCGCGGCCTTCGCGACCGCGCTCATCCCCACCACGCTGACCCTCGCACTCGTACACACCGGGTCCGACTCGGACCTGGGCCTGGTCCTGGCCTGCGAACTGCTGCCGATGTTGCTCCTGCTGCCGGTGGCCGGCGTGGTCGCCGACCGCTTCCCGCCGCATCGCGTGGTGCTCATCGCCGACCTGGTACGCGCCGCCGCCCAACTGGCCATCGGCGCGGAACTGCTCGCGGGACCGGTCCGGATCGTGGACCTGGCCGTGTTGGCCGCGCTCACCGGGGCCGCCGTCGGCTTCGGCACCTCGGCGATCCGGACCCTGGTGGTCGCGGTGGTGGCCGAGCCGGACCGGCTGCGCACCAACGCCCGACTCGGCGTCGTCCAGGGAGTTGCCCAGATGGCCGCGCCCGCAGCCGCCGGCGGGCTGATGCTCGCGGTCGGCGCGGGCTGGTCCTCGCTGCTCACCGGCGTGTTGTTCGTCGCGTCGGCGGCCACGTTCGGCGGCCTGCGCCCACAGCTCACCCGCGAACGCCGCGAACCGGCGCCGTTTGTCGGCGAGTTCCGCGCCGGCTGGGTCGAGACCAAACGCCATCCCTGGTTCCTGGCGAGTGTAGTCACGCACGGCGTATGGCACTTGGCGGCCGGCTTCCTGCTCACCCTCGGCCCGCTGATCGCGGTGGACCGGCTCGGCGGCGACCGTGCGTGGGTGATCATCGCCCAGGTCGGCACCGTCGGCCTGCTGGTCGGCGTCTGGAGCTCGGCCCGGCTGCCGATCCGCCGCCCGCTCCTGGTCACCGCGATCGGCGCCGCGCTGTACGCCCTCCCGCTCGCCGCGTTCGGGCTGCGCGCACCGATGGTGGTGGTCACCGCCGCCTACTTCCTGGGCATGTTCGGTCTGGGCGTGCTGACTCCGCAGTGGGAGACCACGATGCAACAGCGCATCCCCCAGGAGGCGTTGGGCCGGGTCGGCTCGTTCGACGCGCTGATCTCCTTCGCCGCCCGCCCACTGGGCTTCGCCGTCGCGGCGCCGGTCGCCGGAGCGATCGGTACGACCACACCGCTGCTGGTCGCGGCAGTGCTGGTGGCCGCCGCCAACGCGGCGTTGCTGCTGCTGCCGGATGTGTGGGCCACATCGGCCGGCGTGCGCGCCGAGCCCGTGAAACCCGAGACCGACACCGCCACAACCACACCAACCACACCAACCACACCCCGATAATGTGTTTGTTCGTGCCCCGGGCCCGCACCTAGCCTGGGGCACGAAACGTCAACGGCGTGTAGCTCAGCAGTAGAGCACCGGGCTTGGACCCGGAGGGCGCGGGGGCGGAACCCGCCATGCCGGCTATGAACGACAACGATGAGCAGGGTGCTGAACAGCGTCAGGGGCCCACGCCCGAATCCGCCGGCCACGGATACCCCGATCGGCAATTGGCCCAGGCCCTGCGGACCGCCGCAAGTCACGAGGACGCGGACGCGCGCCGGCGCGCCGAGCAGCGGGTCGTGCGCTGGCGTGAGGTGTTGCGCGGGGTGACGACCGGGTCGCTGCGGGTGGGTTCGCGGACGCCGGTCGCCGAATTCCCGGTCTGGGTGACTCCCGAGGTGATCCGCGGCGGTTTCGCCACCGGCCGGGCGAGCGCGGCCGGCCCACTCCTGGCACACGAGAAGGCGACCGCCCGCCGGGTGGGCGTACCGGCCGACCGCCGGGCGCTGTTCGAGTATCACCTCACCGACGCGGGCCTTGCCGAGTTGACCGAACTGCTGGCACACGGGCGCTACGAGGTGACCGTGCCCGAGGAGGCCGCGCTGCTTGTGGTCGCGTGGTTGGCCTGGGCCGGTGAACGCGGCCGGGCACTCGAACTCATCGATACGCTCGACCCGTTCGCCGACCGGCTGCGCTTCGCTCCGCAGCCGACGTCGGCCCCGCCGCCGGATCCGACCATGGCCCATCGGCGTACCGTCGGCGAGGCACGCGCGGACCTGGCCAAGCGGCGGCCGAAGCCGGCCATCGAGGCGATGCGCGAGGCGCTCACCGTCTGGAACCCGTTCGCCGACGAACTCCTCGCACTCTGGCTGGAGACCGTCGACGACGAGTCGGGCCGCGTGCTCTCGCGCGTGCCGGACCCGGACTGGCAGCCGCGCGGTCGCAAACTGCTCACCCGCTACCGGGCGTTGGCCGCGAAGCATCGGCTGTGCGGCAAGCACCGCAAGCCGAAGGAGAATTCGGCCATCCTGCGGGCCGCCCTGGCCGACACGGTGGCCGGCCGCTCGCTGAACGCGCGTCGGCTCGGGCTGCTCCAGTACGCGGTCGACTCGATGGTGCGCCGACGCGGCGTGCCGGACTCGCCCGCGCACGCCGAACTGCGTGGCCGGCAGGCCGACATCGCGAAGCTGCCCACGCACCACGAGTTGGCCCGGGTGGTGGTCCGGCGCTTGGCCGAGCTGCCGCAGGACACCGGCGTCGCCGACACGGACACCCTGGTCGCACCGGTGACGGCGGCCGAGCAGGAGCGCACGGGCGTCGCCGAGGGCGCGGAAATACCGCCCGCCATCGGCCAGTTGGTCGAGCGGGCGCTGAGCGCGCCGGTCGGCACGCTGATCGAGCGGGGCATCGTGCCCTCGGCGGAAGTACTGGCCGAGTTGGTACCGCAGCTGGTCGCCTCGACCACGGCGCAGGCCTATCCCGAGGCGTCGTTGCGGGCGCTGATGACGGCGCAACACCGGGCCTTCCGCAATCGCCGCTCGTTGCTGCTGCTGAATCTGGAGCACCAGGTCCGGATCGCGGAACTGCCCTGGGTGGCGGCGGTGTCCGGCTATCACGAGGGCGGCACCCAGGCGCGGGAGAACGCCCGTACGGCGCTGACCCACCTGGGCGAGCTCGCGTTGACCGGCTTTCCGGCGACGATCCTGCCCAATCCGCTGATCAGCGAGTTGTCCGAGCTCACCGCCGGTGCCGAGTTGCGGGTGCCGTGGGTCGAGGAGTTGGCGGCCGACATCTTCATGGGCCGGTTCTCCCCGAAGTTCCTGGGGGCTGCGGTTCTGGCCGGGCGACTGCTCGAAGGGTCGTTGTACGAGCGGTACTTCGACATCGACTACGCGGGCATCGCCGAGTCGGTGGGCGGGGAGACGGACTGGCGCGAGTACGATCCGGCGCCGGTGGCCCGGTTCGGCGCGTTGTGCCGGGCGCGGGGCGGGGTGGATACGGGGTGGTCCGTCGCGGCGAACGGCGTGGTGCTCGAACAGTCCCAGATCCTGACCACGCACAACCTGGCCGCACTGGCCGGACCGGTCGGCGCGGAGCCGAACTGGGCCGACCTGGCCCGGCGTTCGTTCACTGCGGTGTGCCGGTTGACGGCTCGGGTGCAGGGCCATCCGCGACCGCTGAGCACGATCAAGGACGCGGCGTACGCGTGGCGGCAGCTGGTGTTCCACCTGTCGATGTGCGCCGAAGCCGAGCGGGACGGGGTGATCTCCTGGCTGTACGAGGAGGCGTACCGGCAGCCGACGCATGTCGCGCGGCGGTTGGCGCCGGTGCTGTACGGGCTGCACGCGGTGGCCACCGGCGGCCGGTTCAACGCGCGCGGGACGCTGGAGAACAAGGCGGGCCGGCGGTTGGTGGGGTGGACGACGAACGGACACTGGCTGAGCGCGGGGTGAGTGGGCGGCGGGGCGGAGGCTGAGCGGGGGTTGGTTCCGGATGCCGCTTCAGGCCGGCGGCGATGCCTCCCCCGCCGCCGCCGTCAGGTTCGTGCGCGCCTCGTCGATCGTACGCAGGATGCCCTTGGCGCCGGCGGCCACGGCGAGCGCGTTCGCCTCTTCGATCAGGTCGAGTACGTCGGCGCGGCGCTCCTGTTGGGCCGCGAGGTAGGCCAGGCCGACCAGGTTCGCCGCGACACCGGCCCCGAAGCCCAGCTCGCGACGCAACCGCGTCGACGCCTCCAACCGCTCACGCGCAACGTCCAGCCGACCGGCCTGATGCGCGGAAATGCCCAGGTGGCGCAGCGCGTACGACATCGTCAACCGGTCCTCGACCCCGGTGGCCAGTTCCAGGGACCGCTCAAGCGCGGGCAACGCCTTCCCGTCATCACCACGAACCACCTGATGACACACCCCGACCCAGAACAGCGCCGCACCTTCGCCCCGCACGTCGCCGAGCGAGCGGTAAAGGTCCGCAGCACGCTCGAACCACGCCAACTCACGCGGATCCTCGGCGTCCCCCCGCTCCAGATACCGCGCATGCAAAACCCGCCCACGAGCAAGGGCCAAGTCGGCTTCCACGGCGTCCAGTTCCGCATCGGCAGCGGACAGTTCACCGAACTCCCCACCAAATACGGCCCGTTCGTAAAGCACCCCGGCCCGCTCAATGCGCACGTCCACGCCGACCACCACTCCACCCGTCCGCACGAACCACCCGAGACTCGGGCCGCGAGTCTAGCGGCGCCACGGCCGAGCCGGCCCCGGTTCCACACGGATTACGGTCCGCCTGGGGTACTTTGCTTCGCCCTCGCCGACGTAGCGATATCGCACGTCGGCGCGATGAGTGGCCCCGAAACGGAAGTGGGTATCGATGGAGCGGCTTGCGCTCTTCGATGCCGGATCATCGGGTCCGCGACGTGGTGGACGCGTTCGGGATCCTGGCGGATGCTGGTGCGTCGGTTGGTCGGTCGGGTTCGCTTGGAACCGCTGGGCTGCCGGCTCGCCTCCTCGGCCGAGATCAGTATCGCGAGTCCTGCCGGGCCGTTGCAGGGCGACTCCGGGCAGCTGAGTAGTCGCGTTCCAGCTGAGGCCAGTTATCGGATTGTCGTACATATTCATGAGCGATGGTGGACCATCACGACCATCGCAGCCGGACTCGGCCTGACCATTGCGCTGGTCGGCGTGTTGCTGCCGCAACACCGACGCGGCTGACCACCTGCCTGGGGTCACCGATCCCGGGCGGCCCTCGACGTGCCGCCCGGGATCGGGGCGTTGCGGTCGTCGGCGAATCCGACGGCGCCGACCACCGCAGCGCTCGATGTACCGATGTAGCTGTTGTGTCCGGTGGCCGCCGCTACCGCCGCTGCTGCACGGCCGCCAGAACGATCCGTTGGGCCACCGGGTTGAGCGACTCGCCCTTCGCGTCCGTGGAGTCGACCGAGTAGACGAGGGTACGGCTCAGCTCGCGGGTCGCCACGATCGCCGTGCTGTAGCCGTAGCGGGCACCGGACTTGGCCCAGTACACCTTGCCCTCGGACTCGATTGTGCGGGCCGCGGATGTAGGGATCGTGCTCCACCTCATCGCGCCATTCGGCTGATCGTGCGGCGCCGGCGGTCGACGCCGTCGAGACGGAGCGCGGCCGGCCGCCGGCGCACCCCTCCCATCGCCCGGACCGTCGGGCGCGGGCGTGTCCGGGGTTCGGGCACACGGCCGTGGCCCGGACACGCCCGCGCATGATCACCGCGGTACTTCGACGCTGCCCCCGAACTCGTTCACGATGCTGCTCCCGGGGGCGATCACGCCGATACGCGCGCCATGGCACTCGGCGTCGTCGAAGACGTAGACGACCGTATCGGTGTCATTGTTGACCGCCAGCGGCCAGTACTTGCCCGTGTAGCAGCCCTTGGCCGGGTTCTCGTAGGTCCTCCCACTGACCGTCAAGGTGCCGCTCGCGGCCCACGCCGAGGCGGGGGACGACACCACCAAGGCTCCTGCGGCCAGCACCGACACCGCTGCACCCGCGACACGACGCATCTTCGTCTTCGTCTTCGCCTTCGTCTTCGTCTTCATCGAATACCTCCACCGGGGACATCTATCGGGACATCGGGACCGAAGGCGGCGGCGCCGCCTTCGTCGGCGCCGCTACCCCGACCCCCGCCCCTTCCACCTCTCGCTCACCCGGACGCAGCACGCCCACCGCCGGTCGGGCCGCGCGCACGATCGACCGAGGCGGGAATGGTCGCCTTGGCGGCCGGGCCGTGGAGGGTCGGGTCCCGGTGCGATGTAGCCGCCCGCACCGTCGGCTCCGCATGCGCAGATCGGTCGTCCTCCGGATTCGGCTCGCCGGGCCCGCCGGATACGTGCTACCCCTGGGGGATGCCAAGCCGAGATGATCCTTGTGTCGGGGCGTCGGGGGATCACGGCGACGCCGAGGACGCGGTCGCCGCCTCGCCAAGCGGACGGATCGGGGCGACCGATGCGCCCGGTGCGCACTCCGGCAAGATCCGGAACGGGCCGAACGTGGAAGCGTTGACGGCCTCGATCGTGCACGGCACGGACCCGGCGGCCCGGGAAGCCGCATTGATCGCGCTGGCCGAGATCGACGAGGACAAGGCCACCACGGCCCTGCACCGGATGTTCGCCCGTCACGACGGCCACGGTTCCGGCGCGCGGTTGTTGGCCCACTTCACCGGTGCGAAGGAGGCCACGACGGAGCAGCTCATCGCGAGCCTGCCCGGGATCGGCAACCTTCTCGGAGTGCTGACCTCGGCCGCCTTGGGCGAGCGGGGCGCCGCCTCGGTCCCGGCGGTGCACGCGGCGCTCCGCGCGCTCCCCTTTCCGGCCCGGGAGGAGGCCGACCACTGGTGGCAGGACGAATCGACCAAGTACCGGCTGATGCAGGCCCTCGGGCATGCCGGTCCGGCCGCGGCCCCGGCGACGCCCACCCTGCTGGCCGTGTTGGCAGACGAGGAGATCTACCGGGACACCCGGCACCAGGCGGAGGTGACCCTGCAGGCGATCGGCACCCCGGAGACCGCCGACACGATCGCTGCCGAGGTTCGTCGCCGGGCCGATCTCGTCGCCCACGGCGTGAACGACGAAAGCGACCAGAGCAACGAGAACGAGGACAGGAACGGCTTCGGTCTTCTCCTCGACGTGCTGCTGGGCATGCCGTCCGCGGCTCTGGCCGCCTCGCGCGAGGTCGGACCGGCGCTGGCGGCGGTGCGCCGTCGCTTCGGCACCGGCATCAGGACATATGAGGAAGACGGCGAGATTCTCGAGTACACCGTCCATGAGGTGGAACTCGCCGACTGCATCGACGAGAAGGTCGCCAAGCAGATCGCCGAGCAGGTCGAGAGGTGAGCGTCCCGCGAACCGGAGCGCGGCCGAGCCGCCCGGGGCCACGCCCGTCGACCCGCGGCCGGCACGGTCGTCGATCGCGGCCCGGTGTGGCGCACGATCGACGACCGGGAGAGCGGCGGCGGTGCGTCACATGTTGATCATGTGCCCAGCCAGGCCGTGGATGGCCTCCTTGACCGCCTCGCCCAGGGTCGGGTGGGCGTGGATGTTGCGGGCCACCTCGTGGATGGTGAGGTCCCATTGTTGGGCCAGCGTGAGTTCGGGGAGGAGTTCGGTCACCTCTGGGCCGATCAGGTGGGCGCCGAGGAGTTCGCCGTGGGCGGCGTCGCTGATCACCTTGACGAAGCCGACCGGGTCGCCCAGGCCGTGCGCCTTGCCGTTGGCGGTGAACGGGAACTTGGCCACCCGTACGTCGAAGCCCTGCTCGCGGGCCTGCGCCTCGGTCCAGCCGAAGCTGGCGATCTGCGGCTGGCAGTAGGTCGCACGCGGGATCATGGTGAAGTCGAGTTCCATCGTCTCGACGCCCGCGATCGTCTCGGCCGCGATCATCGCCATCGCCTCGGCCGCGTGGGCGAGCATCAGCTTGGCGGTGACGTCGCCGATCGCGTAGATGTGCGGGATGTTGGTCCGGCCCCGGCCGTCCACGTCGATCGCGCCGCGCTCGGTGAGTCGCACGCCGATCGTCTCCAGGCCGTAGCCGGTCACGCGCGGCGCGAAGCCGATCGCCTGGAGGACCTTGTCCGCCTCCAGGACCTGCTGCTGCCCGTCGCGCGTGACGGTGACCCGGACCTTGGCGTTCGGGTCGCTGTCGTCGATCGACTCGACGCGAGTGGACGTCAGGATCTCGATGCCCAAGCGGCGGTAGCGCTTGGCGAGTTCCGTGGACACCTCGACGTCCTCCAGCGGGACGACCCGGTCCAGGAACTCGACGATGGTCACCTTGACGCCGTAGTTGTGCAGGACGTACGCGAACTCCACGCCGATCGCGCCGGCGCCCGCGATGATGATGCTCTCCGGCAGCCGATCGGTGAGGATCTGCTCCTCGTAGGTGACCACCCGCTCGCTCAGCGAGGTGCCCGGGAGCAGCCGGGTCGTCGCGCCCGCCGCGATGATCGCGTGGTCGAAGGTGATCCGCTCGACGCCGCCCGCGGTCAGCGCGACGTCCAGGGTGTTCGCGTCGGCGAACGTGCCGAGCCCGTCGAATTCGGTGATGCCGTTCTTCTTCATCAGGTAGTGCACGCCGTTGACCCGGCCGTCGGCGACCTTGCGGCTGCGCTTGAACGCGGCGTCGTAGTCGAACGTCACCGAACCCTCGACGCGGATCCCGAAGGTCTTGGCCTCCTGGGTGAAGATGTGCGCCAGTTCCGCGTTGCGCAGCAGCGCCTTCGACGGGATGCAGCCGACGTTCAGGCAGACGCCGCCCCAGTACTTCTGCTCGATGACCGCGACCCGCAGCCCGAGCTGCGCGCTGCGCACCGCCGCGGTGTACCCGCCGGGACCGGCACCGAGGACCACGACGTCAAAGTGTGTACTCATGATCCCCACGATATGCGGCCGGCCCCGACCCCCATCCACTCGCCCCGGGCGCCCGCGGGACCGGACCTACCCCTTCCCCACCGTCGGCCGCACCCGGCGTCCGGTGACCCGATCGGCGCGGATCCGGATGCACACGTCGCGACGGCCGGCCGGCCACGGGCCCTCGTCGGCCGCCGGCAGGTCGGCCGGGTCCTCGTCGAGTTCGGCGGTGCCGCGGATCAGTACGCTCCAGCCGATCCGGGCCGCGTCCACGATCTCGTCCACCTCGAACAGGACCGGCCCCGTGACCCGGGCGAGCGCCGAGTCGGCGGCCGTACAGAAGACCACGTCGCGGCCCAACATCACGTAGTTGACCGGCAGTAGGAATGGATCGGGCCCGGCCAACACGGCAATCCGGCCGACCAGTTGCAGGACCAGGTGGGCCTGGCACTCCGGGTCCGTCATCTCGACCAGCTCCCGCCCCGGGCCCGGCTCCTGGCCGGGCGGGCGGGGCGGGGTCCGGTGGGTGAAGGTGGCGGACTCCGAGGAGAGCAGGTCGTCGACGGTGGTCTCCAGCGCGTCGGCGAGCCGGGAGAGGGCAGGTGCGGACGGTGCGGTGGCGCCGGTCTCGACGGAGTTCACCCAGCCGCCCGGCAGCCCGGTACGGCCGGCGATGTCCGCGACCGTGAGGCCGAGTTCACGGCGGCGGGCGGCCACCCGGCCGGGCAGCGCGTCGGTGGACGGTCGAACGGTACCCGCGGTCTCCTCGGTCATCTGCCCAGCCCACTCCCCGCGACCCGGTTTCGGCGGGCATTGCGCCGTTCGACGGCGCGCCCCGGGGAGCTACGCGTCCGGTGCCAGGTGGGCCGGGAAGCCGCCGGTGGCGATCGGGCCCCAGCGCTCGATCTCGATCCGGATCAGCGACTTGTCCTGCTTTCGCATCGCCTCGCGGTATTCGTCCCAGTCCGGGTGCTCTCCCGCGATGCACCGGTAGTACTCGACCAGCGGCTCCAGCACCTCAGGCATGTCCAGGACCTCGGCGCGGCCGTCGACCTGGACGTACGGGCCGTTCCAGTCGTCCGACACGACACAGATCGACACCCGCTCGTCCCGCCGGGCGTTCCGGGCCTTGGCCCGCTCGGGGTAGGTGGAGACGACGATCCGGCCCGCCTCGTCGATGCCGCACGAGACCGGGGACAGTTGCGGACGGCCGTCCGCACGGGTGGTGGCGAGCAGGCCGCGGTGGCGCGGGCGCAGGAATTCGAGCAGTTCGTCGCGCTCGGGGTGGCGGGTGGTCGCGATGGCCATGAGGTCTGCCCTTCTCGGCGAGAGAGGTGGGAGAAGTAGGAGAGGTGGGAGAGATGCAAGAGACAGAAGAGATACGAGAGACACGAGAGATACGAGAGACACGAGAGATACGAGAGGTGGCTCCGACCCAACTGTAGGGTCCGTACCCCCCGGCAACCTGGCCGCGGCGCACCCACCCGCGCTACCGTGCCCGAACTCGTGATCGGGTCCCAGTCGGGGAGGTACGCGTGGGCATGTTCGCGGACGGGCGGCCGGCGGCCGAGGTGTTGACCGAGCTGGCGCGGTTGCACGCCGGGGACGAATCCGGGCGTGGGCGACCCGGGGTGGCCAATACCTTCGACTCGGGCTCGGCCTCGGTCGAGGAGGTGGCGGTTCGCGCGTTCGAGCTGTACCTGCACGTGAACGGCCTCTACCCGACCGCGTTCCCGAGCGTCGCCACGCTGGAGCACCAAGTGGTGGGCATCGTCGGCGAGTTGCTGCATGCGCCGAAGGGCGCGGCGGGCAGTTGGACGAGCGGCGGTACGGAGAGCTGCCTGCTCGCGGCCAAGGCGGCCCGCGACGGGCGGCCCGAACTCGCCCATCCACAAATCGTGTTCGCCCGTTCGGCGCACGCGGCGTGGGCGAAGGCGGCGAAGTACTTCGGCCTGGACCCGGTGATCGTGGACATCGACCCGGTCGCGATGACCGCCGACGTCGCCGCGATCGAGCGGGCGATCACCGACGACACCGTGCTCGTGGTCGCGTCCGCGCCGTCCTACGGCCACGGGGTGGTCGACGCGATCCCGGAGATCGCCGCGATCTGCGCCCGGCGCGGGGTGCGCTGCCATGTGGACGCGTGCATCGGCGGCTGGCTCCTGCCGTTCGCCGAGCAGCTCGGACACGCCGTGCCGGCCTGGGACTTCCGGGTGCCGGGGGTGGACTCGATCTCGGTGGACCTGCACAAGTACGGCTATACGCCCAAGGGTTGCTCGATCGTGTTGTATCGCACGGCGGCGTTGCGGCGGAGTCAGTACTTCGTCGCGGCGGACTGGACCGGTTATCCGGTGGTCAATCCGACCATGCAGAGCTCGAAGTCGGGCGGGCTGATCGCCGCCGCCTGGGCGGTACTGCGGCACATCGGGGCGGACGGCTACCGGGAGTTGGTCGGCCGGACGCTGGCCGCGACGCGCGAGCTGGTGGACGGGATCGCGGCCGTTCCCGGGCTGCGGGTGCTGGGTGTGCCGGCCGGCAGTCTGGTCGCGCTGACCACGGACGGCGTGGACTTCTTCGCGTTCCTGGACGAGTTGGAGCGGCTGGGGTGGGCTGTGCAGCCGCAGTTGTCCCAGGCCGGAGTGCCGCCGACGATCCACCTGACGATGACCGCGACGCATGGACCGCATGTCCCGGACCTGCTGGGCGCGTTGCGCGACGCGGTGCGGGCGGCGGGCGCGCGGGATGCGTTGCCGACGCCGGAGCAGTTGGGCTTCGTCGACGAACTGGCCGCGCTCGCCCGGTCCGAGGGTGGGGTGACGGCCGATGCGCTGGCCGAACTCATGGCCAGGGCCGGCTTGTTGACGGATGGTCGGCTGGCGCCGGTGCATGCGTTGTTGGACGGTTTGCCGTCGACGCTGCGCGAGGCCGTGTTGTTGGCGTTCTTCGAGGGGCTCAACCCGCCGCTGTGAATTCGCACGGCTCGCGGTGGGGGCGTTTGGTTGCGCTGGGGTGGCCTCGAACGCCGGCCGGGCCGATTTTGTGCCGACCGGGCCGGATGGTCGGACCGGTGTTCGAGGCCGAGTAGCCCGGCCCGAAGTGCGTGACCCGCCACCGTTGGGCCCAGGGACGGGATTCGCCATGCTTCGCCACCCGGGACCAGTCGAGTGTGTGCTACCGCCGGGGCCCGGGCGCGGACTAGCGTTTCGGGTGCGGCAGGTTCCGGTTTCGGGTCGGTGGGCGACCTCGTGATCGGCCGGCGGGTCGGCTCCGGGCACACCTTCCGGTGCCGACCCCCGGATCGCCGCTTCCTCGCGCCGATCACTTCGGCCGTCCCCCGCCTCGCCCGCAGCCCAGACCTGTCAAGGAGCAAGGAGCACCGCCATGTCCGTGAACGCCGCGCTTGTGGACGAGATCGTCGAACAAACCTCCCGACTCATCTCCCTCGACGTCTCCCGGATCGACCCGGACGACACGTTCGCCGAACTGGGCGTGGACGCGACCCTCGCGGTCGAGTTCGCGCACGTCCTGGGCAAGCGGTACGGCATCACCGTGGAACCCGCGGTGATCCTGGAACGCGCCACACCCAGCGGCCTGGCCGAGTTCGTCGACCAGGCCCGGACCGGCAAGTAGTACCGCCGCGCGGCGCCCACCGCCTGCCGGCCGAACCGCCCGTGCCATCCTGACCCGATGACCTCGCACAACCCCTCCGCAGCCCCCGCCGAGTCCGCCGACTTCGCCGCGCCCTCCCCCGATTGGGAGCGGCGCATCGGCGAACTGTGGGCCGGCTTCGACGACTTCCAACCCGACGACTTCCTGACCCGGATCCGCGACCTCGCCGCCGAACTCCCGGCCGGCCACCCCGCCGCGCTGTTCGAACTCGCCGCCGCGCACGACTCCACCGGTCGGGAGCGGTCGGCCGCGACCTACTACGAGCAGGCCCGAGCCGCCGGCCTGACCGGGCTGCGCCGGCGGCGCGCGGCGATCCAGTTGGCCAGTACGTACCGCAACCTCGACCGGTCCCCGGAGAGCGTGAGCATCCTGACCGGGGAACTGGCCACCCCCTCCGATGAACTCGACGACGCGGTGACCGCGTTCCTGGCCCTCGCCCTTGTCGACGTCGGCCGCGAGCGGGAGGCCACGGCCCTGGCCCTGGGCGCGTTGTCCCGGCATCTGCCCCGGTACAACCGCTCACTCGCCAACTACGCCAAGGCACTGGTCGCCGACGAGAAGGCGTAGCGTCCGGCGGCATCCCGAGGGGCTCCACGACGCAGGTCACGCGAGCGCGGAGCCTCTCCCGGCCGGACCCGCCCCCTCAAGCCCGCTCCGCCCGCGCCGAGACCCCGTTGCGCCCCGCCAGGAACGTCCGCAGCACCGCCAACGACCGCTCCGGTGCCTCGCGGAATGCGCCGTGGCCCGCGTCGGGCAGTACGTGCAGCCGGGTCTCCGCGTCGACCAACCCGGCCGCGAGCCGCCGGGCCGCGCTCGCCGGGGTCAGCGGGTCGTGCTCGCCGGCCAGGATCAGTGTCGGACACGTGATCCCGTCGAGGCGGGCCCAGTCGGCGAAGTGGTCCGCGTGGTGGTGTCGGAGATGCGCCACGACATCCGGGTTCCAGCGGATCCGGCGGGCCCGGTGCACCGCGTCGGGATCGCCGTCCGGGCGCCGCGTGGTCAGCGGCAGGCATGTCTGCGCCCACGCCCGCCGTACCGCCGGCGAGCGGTCGCCGCCCCAATACCGCCGTGCCGTCTCCCGCGCCGGCACCCCGCCGAGGCGCTCGAACACGTCCAGCCGCTCGCCGATCCGCCCCGGCAACACGCTGTCCAGGACCAGCCGGCCGACCCGCCCGGGATGCCGCAGGGCCGCGGTCAGCGCGACCCGGCCACCCTCGGCCGTCCCCACCAGCACCGGCGCCGGTATGTCCAGCACATCGCAGAACGCGATCACGTCGTCGGCCCACCGCTCCCAGGTCCACGACCCGGGATCGCCGCGATCCGAGCGCCCGCTCCCCCGCTGATCGAGATACACGACCTGGGCGAACCGCGCGGCGGCATACATGGCCGGCTTGAACGACGAGTGGTCGGCGCCGGGCCCGCCGTGCACCAGTACCAGCGTCGGCCGCTCCACCATGATCGGCCCGTACGGCACGACCTTCGGCCCATCCACATCGAAATACAGCCGGATGTCACCTATCGACACACGCATACCGGCATCGTGACAGACCGGTCCCCTCGAGGGTGGACCGGTGTCGTCACGGGCCGGTCGGGTGCTCGTCCAGGGCGGTCAGCCCGAGGGTCGCGTCGAGGCGCACCAGCCACGCGAGGTCGCCGTCGGTGTCGGGAGAGGCCCGGAGGCGGCTGTGGATGCGCTGCCAGGTGCCGTCCTTGGCCCAGACCGTGTAGCGGTGGTACACGATCTGCCACGGGCCGAACCGGGCCGGCAACTCCCGCCAGGGACAACCCTTCTCGTATTTCCAGGCGACCGCGTCGATCATCGCGCGGTGATCTACCCGGCGCCCGCCGCGCTGCCGTCTCCGGTCCGGCAGCAGCGGTGCGACCAGTGTCCACTGACTGTTCGTCAATCCACCCAAACGGCCCACACATCACCAACGACGCGTGCCCCGATCCGACACGGCACCGGCGCGCGTCGGCTCCCCCGGTCCGCCGGAGTGCGACGGGGGCGCACGCGGCCCGACGCCATCGGCCGGGCCGCGGGCCGCAGCCGACCCGCCGTGCCGCCGGTCCGTGCCGATCGCTCGGGCGCACGGTCGAGCGTGCCGCGGGCCGGGTGCGCCCGGGTCGTACACCCGTACGCCCTGCCGGCCCGGCCCCATCGGCGGGCAGCATGTGCGCTCCGCCGAACACCCACCGACAGCGAGGCACATCCATGTACGACCAGCATCCCGCCGGCACCAACCACCGCCGCCGGGCGGCCCGATGAGGATCCCCCGGCGCCGATCCGGCCCGCGCGAAGTCCGCGGCATCCCCGTGTCCGAGTCCGAACAGATGTTGTTCGGCGGCGCGTTGCGCTACGACCTGTCCTTCACCCGACACGAACAACCGCTGCTCCGGATGTCCTTCTGGGCGATGGCCCGCCAACTGCCGCGCATGGTCGCCACGGTCACCCGCGCGGCGTGGTCGGTGGACCGCGCGGCGGTACTCGCGCTGATCGGGGCCGAGATCGGCCAGGGCCTGGCCGCCGGGATGGGGTTGCTCGCCACCAACCGGGCGCTGGTGGCACTGTTCGCCGACGTACCGACCACCGACCGGCTGCGCGACGCGGCGGGCCCGCTGCTGTTCATCATGACCGTCAGCGCGTTGTCCGCGCTGCTCGCGGCGGTGTCGGTGGGCGCGACCAGTCGACTGGAACCGCAGGTCGAGCGGGTGTGTACGGCCCGCTACTACCGACTGGCCGCCCGCGTGGAGTTGCAGGCGTTCGAGGAGGCGGGCTTCCATCGCAAACTGGACGCGGGTCGGTTCGGCACCGACTCGGTACGCCGCATGCTCGGCGCGTCGGTCGCGGTGATCAACTCGCTGGTCGGCCTGGTCGCCACCGGCAGCGTGCTGACCCTGCTCGATCCGATCCTGCTGCCGCTGCTGTTCCTGGTCGCGGCGCCCAAGGGCTGGGGCGCGGTCCGGTCCGCCCGGCGGCGGCACGAATCGGCGCACACCTGGCTCGAACACCGGCGGGCGATCGACATCCTGGGCCGCAGCCTGATCGAGCCGGCGCCGGCCGCCGAGGTACGCGCGCACGGCGCGGGCCGGTTGGTGCTCGACGCGTTCGAGGACATGTCCGGCACGATGGAGGCCGAACACCGCCGCCTCGCGCACGCGAAGGGCCTGACCCAGGCCGCCGCGTCCGCGCTGTCCGGGCTCGGCGCACTGCTGGTCTACGCGGCGCTGTGGTTGCTGCTGACCGAGGGCGGCATGCCGTTGGCGGCCGGCGGCACCGCGGTGATCGCGATCCGTACCTGTACCAGCGGTCTGACCTCGCTGGTCATGCAGGTCAACCGGCTCTACGAGGATTCCCTGTATCTGCGCGACCTGGAGGACGCCTGTACCGAGTCCGCCCGCCGGGCGATCCCGGTCGGTGGCCGGCCGCTGCCCCGGGAGGTGGACGAGGTACGACTGGAGGGGGTCTCGTACCACTACCCCGGCAACGACACACCGGCTCTGGACAAGGTGAGCCTGAGCATCCCGGCGGGCAAGGTGGTCGCACTGGTCGGCGAGAACGGCTCGGGCAAGACGACGTTGTCCAAGCTGGTCGCCGGCCTGCTGCTGCCCAGCGAGGGCACGCTGAGCTGGGGCGGGGTGGACGTGCGCGAGGCCGATCGGGACGACATCTTCGATCGGGTGGCGGTACTCGGCCAGGACTTCCCCCGGTGGGGGATGACCGCCCGCGCCAACGTCTTCATCGGCCGCCCCGACCGGCCGATCGACCAGGCACGGGTGGCGGAGTCGGTGGCTCGCGCGGACGCGACGGAGTTGGTCGACTCGCTCCCGTATGGGTGGGACACCCTGATCGTCAAGGGTTACCAGCGCGGTTCGCAGATCTCCGGCGGCCAGTGGCAGAAGATCGGCACCGCCCGGACCCGCTATCGCGCCGCGCCGTTCGTGATCGTCGACGAGCCGACCTCGGCACTGGACCCGGAGGCGGAGATCGCCGCGTTCGCCGCGCTGCGCTCGATGACCGAGGACGGGACGACGGTATTGCTGATCACCCATCGGCTGGCAGCGACGGCGACCGCCGACCTGATCTACGTGCTTGCGGACGGGCGGCTGATCGAAGAGGGCGACCACGAGGAGCTGATGGCGGTGGACGGGGGTCGGTATCGGGCGATGTACACGGCACAGGCGGCGCAGTACGGGATCCGTGCGAACACCGCCGCAGGCACCGCCACGAGCGCCGACAGGGCCACCACCCGCGCCGGCGCGGTGCCTCGGGCGCGGGCGGGGGGTGGCGAGGGCTGACGCTGCGGACGTCGGGCAACATCCGGCCGGTCGGCAAGGGACCAGGGCCCCGGAGCGGAGCTCACCGCTCCGGGGCCCGACGGTCCGATCCAACCGCGCCGGGCCGCCGCCTACTTCGGGTCGGCGCCGCCGTTGCCGATGCGGCCTGCGCCGGTCGACAGCAGTGCGTGGTCGGCGAGGGCGTGGTCGGTGAGGGCGTGGTCGGTGAGGGCGCGGACCAGCGCGGGTGTACCGGGGGCCGGGTCGGCGGCGGCGAGCGTGCGGACGTGGTCCAGGGCCTTGGCGTAGGCGGGTTGGCGGCGGCCCGCGTTGGGCCGATACCTGGGTCGCAGGCCGACCGCGACGCCGGCCGCCTCGGCGAACAGCGGCTCGGCCTCGTCGTCCCGGCCGCCCTGGACGAGCCAGACGGCGACGGCGAGCAGCGCTTCACCCAGGTCCCACCGGTCGCCGGTGCCGGCTCGGGCCAGTACGAGCGACTCGCACCGCACGGCGTGCGCCTCGACGTGCCGGCCACAACGATCCAGCGCCCATTGGTGGGTGGTCAGCATGCCGGCCAACACCGCGTCACGGTCCCGGTGTTCGACCGGATCCAAGCCGCGACACAACTCGATCGCCTCGGTCAACCGCCCCAGCGCAAGGCCCATCTCGGCGCCGTTGCGGGCGAAGATGTGCCCGGTCGTATGCAACACCACAGCCAACCGCCGCGCGTAGTGCGCGGGCCCGTCGACCTCCCCCAACACCCGGTAGATCCCGACCAATCGCTCCGCCGAAACCCGCTCGACGTCGAACAACATGACCCGCGCGCGAGCCACGACATCGGCATTCGCCACATGCACCCCTGTTATCCGTATCCACCCCGCCGCACCGAACGGCACGACGCCACAACGAACCCGGATCGCGCACGCGACATCGGAACCACCGGACTCCCCCGGCGGCTCGAAATCGACATGGCTGACCCGACATCCGACACCGCACCCGATCCGGCGGCTCGTTGTCGCGGAACCGTACAGCGCACCATGCGCCTTCAGAGTGCACACGAATTCCCATAGAGTTACGGTGTATTACCCCCCGGGCGGGCAGAACGACGAGGCAGAGGATCCGGCGCTCAGTCCTCGTCCTCGGCCCCAGGCGCACTGATGTTCAACCCCGCGTCGATCCTCGCGATCAACTCGGTGGCCGATTCGGGCACATGTGTGTCGGCCCATTCCGCCGCCGAAGCCAGAAACCCGCGCAGGTTCTCGTGCACGCCGGCCAACAGGGCGGGCAGGTCGGCGAGAGCGATCTCCAGCCGCTCCTCGGCGGGCGGCGGCCCATCGGGCCGCACATCGGGCCACAAGTGCACGACGTTCCCGGTGAGTTCGACGCGCGGCCACGGATCGTGGCCGATCCACAGGGCCTCGCCGTCGAGCAGCCCGAACCACTCCCGCCAGTTCTCCAAACCCGTACAGCAGCCCGACACGACCTCGAGGCCGGTGTAGGTGTCGCGCACGCGCAGCCCGCCGGGGGCGGCCAGGTCCTCGCCGGCAAGAACACGACGGGCCAGTTCGGCGGGGTCCGTCGCCGGACCGTCCCTGCCGTCGGTCGATTCGCGGCCGTTGTACGACATCAGCACCGCCATCGCCCTGGAGACCTCCGAGGGCGCAAGCCGAGCGGACAGCGTCAGGCGTCGGTCGGCGGTTGGTTCGGCGATCGGCCACAGCACGAAGTCGCCGACGTCGAAGGTTTCCAGGAATGCGCTCATGATCAACACGGCCTCAGTCTGGCCGCCACCGGGATCGAGCGCTCCGAGATTTCCGCCGGTCGGCCGGGGTCACGGAACCTGGCGGAGGTAGAGGGCGCCGCAGGTGTGGCAGAAGGGTTGGGTTGGGCCCCATTCGTGGTCGGGGCGGGTTTCGGCGTCCGGTTGCAGGGCTCGGCCGCACAAGGCCCTGGTGGCCGCGTTGCGGATCATGTGCCACAGCCTGATGTCGCCGGGGTCGGGTCCGGCGTATTCGGCGCGCAGTTCGTAGACCGCCAGCATGGTTGCACCACCACCCGGGGCAGGAAAGCCAATTCAGCCTGGAGGGTAGTTTGGCATGGTTTGGCGCTTGATGCGACCAAGAGTGGTTCATCTTTTTGCCGGGTGAACGTCCGTTCGGCGGTGCGGAGTTGCCGGGTGCAGGCCGCTGCGCGCCCGATATACCAGCAATGCGGCCGCGCGGGGCGGGAATCCGGGTATCCGGCGCGATCTCGGGTGGATCCTGGTGGGGTACCGGCCATCAGGTCGCGTGCGCCGACGCGGCGGGGGGACATCCGGCCCTCCCGGGGCCATTCGGCGACCTGCGGAGGCTGGTTTGATGAGAAAGACGTCCTGGTGTCTCGGCGCCGCCGCCACGCTGCTCGTCGCGGCGAGCGCGGTGACCCGGTTCGCCGTGTTGCCCGCCGTGCACCAGGTGCCCGACGACGCCGACTTCACGATGCACTTCGCCGGCGCGATGACCATGCTGGACCCACACGCGTTGCAGGCGGGCAATCTGCCCGGGGCGATCGTCCGCGACCTGCCGGTGACCGTCGACCGGCATGTGCACGCGGTGCATACGTCCGGGTCGACGGTCGTGCTCAGCGACCACACGGTGGTGTCCGGTCCGCAGCGGCAGCCGCTCAACAATGTCGAGAAGCGCTGGGCCGTGGACCGCAAAACGCTGCTGGATCGGCCGATTCCCAAGGGTGTCGCCGCCGATCCGCACCAGGGGTTGACCGCGGGCTTCCCACTGGAACCGGAGCGGAAGAACTATCCCTTCTGGGACTCGCCGACCGGGACCACCGTCCCCGCCACCTACGTGCGCACCGAACACCGCGCCGGCCGCGAGACGTACGTGTTCTCGATCCGGGCCGGCGGCCCGCTGACCGACCCGGCCTCGATACGGGCATTGCCGCCGGCCATGCCGAGGGCCGTCGTCCAGGGCCTGGCCGGCGTGGCGTTCCCGGGCCGGGCCCCGGAGTTGGCCGGGGGGCAGACGGATCCGGTCCCGCTCGCCTACACCTCGACCACCGACCTCACCGGCTGGGTCGACACCGAGACCGGCGTCACCGTGGACCTGGAGTCCACGCAGGGGGTCGTCGCGACCGCCGCGTCGGCGAGCGGCACGCAGACCGAGGTCTTCCCGGTGTCCTCGCTGCGGATGACCACCACGCCCGCCTCGCGCGCCGAGTTGGCGGACACCGCCGCGAGCGGCGCCCGCGCGCTGTGGCTGCTCGGCGATGTCGGCCCGTCGGCTGCCCTCGGGCTGGGTCTGGCACTGCTCGCGCTGGCCGTGTACCTCGAACTCCGGTCCCGCCGCGCCCGGTTGGCCGCAGACCCGACGCTGCCCGGCCCACGCGCCGAGGCAGCGCCGGCGCCGGATGCGGCTGCACACACGGACCTGAACGCGGATGCGAACGCGGGTTCGGACGCGGACGCGAACGCGGGTTCGGACGCGGGTTCGGCGACGAACAAACCGTCGGCCACCTAGCGCCGTGCCCGGCACCGGGATTCCGCCGACCCCGGTGCCGGGCGATCGGCAGTGGACCGATGGGTCGGCAACCCCCCACCATGGCCCGATGGAAGCCGATCCCACCTTCGCCGACGTCCTGGCCGCCCGCGACCTGCTCGCCGCGCATCTCCCGCCCACCCCGATGTGGTCGTATCCCGCGCTCGACGCGGCCGCCGGCGCGCAGGTGTACGTCAAGCACGAGAACGTACAACCCGTCGGCGCCTTCAAGGTCCGCGGCGGCCTGACCCTGCTGGCCGGCCTGACCCCCGCCGAGCGGGCCCGGGGCCTGGTCACCTATTCGACGGGCAACCACGCGCAGTCCATCGCCTACGCGTGTGCCGCGTTCGACGCGGCCTGCACGGTGGTGATGCCCGCCGCCGCCAACCCGGCGAAGGTACGGGCGGTACGCGCCCTGGGCGCCACCGTCCTGCTCGACGGCGCGAACATGGCCGGCGCCCAGACCCGGGCCGAGGAGTACGCCGCCGCCGCGGACCGCCTCCTGGTCAGCCCCGGCGACACCGCCTCCCTGGTCGCCGGGGTGGGCACGGCGTATCTGGAGATCCTCACCGCCCGGCCGGACCTGGACGCGGTGATCGTCCCGGTCGGCAGCGGTACCGGCGCCGCCGGGGCCGTCCTGGTGGCCGCCGAACTCGCCCCGAACTGCCGGGTGATCGCGGTCCAGTCGGCCGCCGCACCCGCCGCGCACGACTCGTGGCGGTCCGGCTCCTGCGTCGCCCGGGCCAACACGACGGCGGTGGACGGCCTGGCCACCGGCCGCGGCTTTGCCCTGCCGCAACGTGTCCTGCGGGCCGGCCTCGCCGACTTCCACCTGGTCACCGACGCCGAGATCGCCGCCGCCCAGCGGCTGTTGGCGACCCATGCGCACACGCTCGCCGAGGGCGCGGGGGCTGCGGCACTGGCCGCCGTCCTGACCCGGCCGACCGAGTTCGCCGGGCAGCGGATCGCGATCGTATGCTCCGGCGGCAACGCATCCCCGGCCGAGATCGCAGCGTTGGGCGCAGCGTGAGCCCGGCGGCGTGCACACCGATCTTTTGGTGAGCAATATGCGGCTTATCAGCCGATCTTGCGCCCGCTGATCTTGTCAAACGATCCTCAAGTCGGAATATTGATCCTACCTTTCTGCTCCGGCCCGAGGATCCGCCATGCCCATATCCGAACCCACCCGCCCGCTGCCGCCGTGGTTCGACGACGCCAAGCTCGGCATCATGATCACCTGGGGGTTGTACTCGGTACCCGCCTGGGCACCACTGGACGACCGGCTGGTCCGGCTGCTCGCCGAGCACGGCGACGGTGCGGACCGGGATCGGTCGTACGGCGCCGAGCCGGACGCGGACGGGTTCGATCCGATCGTGACCACCAGCTACAGCGAGTGGTACCTCAACTCGGTCTCGGTGCCCGGCAGTCCCACCTGGCGCCACCACCGCGAGACCTACGGCGCCCGGCCCTACGCCGACTTCCGCGCCGAGTTCGCCGACGCCGCCGCCCGGTGGTCGGCCCGGCCGTGGGCCGAGTTGTGCGCCGCCGCCGGTGCGCGCTACGTGGTGCCGCTCGCCAAGCACCACGACGGCTACCTGCTCTGGCCCAGCCGCACGCCCAACCCGCACCGCCCGGACTGGGCCCTGGAGCGCGATGTGCTGGGCGAGCTGAAGGCGGCCGTCGAGGCGGACGGGATGCGGTTCGGGCTGTACTACTCGGGCGGGATCGACTGGACCTTCGCCAACCTGCCGATCCTGCGCGCCGACGATGTGGCCAAGGCCGTACCGGACTCGGCGCAGTACGCCGCGTACGCCGACGCGCACTGGCGCGAGCTGATCGAGCGCTACTCCCCCGCCGTGTTGTGGAACGACATCGGCTATCCCGCCGCCGCCGAGCCGGAGAAGTTGTTCGCGGACTACTACGCGGCGGTCCCGGACGGCGTGGTCAACGAACGTTTCTACGCCGGCACGCCGGACTTCGTCACGCCGGAGTACGCCGCGCGAGCCGACGCGGACGGGCCCAAGTGGGAAACCGTACGCGGGGTGGGCCTGTCCTTCGGCTACAACCGCCAGGAGGACGCGGCGTGGACGATGTCCGCGACGGAGTTGGTCGAGTTGCTCGTGGACGTGGTGAGCAAGGGCGGCAATCTGCTGCTCGGGATCGGTCCGGACGCGGCCGGGCGGATCTCCCCCGAGCAGGAGCGCGCGCTGCGCGGGCTCGGTGCATGGCTGGCGGTCAACGGCGACGCGATCTACGGAACTCGCCCGTGGCACACCCCGGAAGGTCGGACGGCTGACGGCGTCCCGCTGCGCTACACCACGCGGGACGGCGACCTGTACGTGACCCTGCTCGCCCGCCCGGCGAGCGGCACCGTCGACCTCGCGGAGCTGCCCGGCGGGCCGACCCAGCGTTGCGCCTGGTTGGGCGCGGCGGCGCCGATCGATCCGTACCAGGCCGCCGGTCCGGTGCCGTTGCCGCCTTCGGTCGCCGGGTTGCCGGCGCCGGCCGTGCTCCGGATCAGCCCGGCGCCGCGGGCGGACTGAGCGGCCGGCGGCCCGCCCCGCGCGTCGCGGCGGGCGGGCCTGTCCTTGTGCGGGTCGACCAGCCATACTGGGGAGTCATCGGATCTCTGGAAGGGTCATCGGCGTGGCGGTCACAGACGAAGCCATCGACAAGATCAAGGGCATGATCGTGTCCGGGGAGCTTCAGCCGGGCGAGAAGTTGCCCAAGGAAGCCGATCTGGCGGCGAAGCTCGGCCTGTCCCGCAATTCGCTGCGCGAGGCGGTCAAGGCACTGTCGCTGATCCAGATCCTGGACGTACGCCAGGGCGACGGTACGTATGTGACGAGCCTGGAGCCGAATCTGCTGCTCGGCGCGATCTCGTTCGTGGTCGACTTCCACCACGACAAGAGTGTGCTCGACTTCCTGCAGGTGCGCCGGATCCTGGAGCCGGCCGCCACCGCGCTGGCCGCCGAGCGGATCGACGCCGAGGGTATCGCCAAGTTGCGTGCGCTGGCCGACGCGCCGAGTCCGGACGCCGGGCACGAGGCGTTGATCGAGCAGGATCTGCGCTTCCACCACGAGATCGCCGCGTTCAGTGGCAATCAGGTGTTGTGCTCGCTGTTGGAAACACTGTCCAGTCCGACGATGCGGGCGCGGATCTGGCGCGGGCTGACCGAGGACGACTCGTGGCAGCGCACGATCCGCGAGCACCACGCGATCGTGGACGCGCTGGAGAACCACGACGCGGCGGCGGCGCACGCGTGGTCGACGGTGCACACGAGCGGCGTCGAGCAGTGGTTGCGGCGAATGGCCTGAGGTCGGACCTCGTGCTCATGATTGCTCCGATGTCTCTAGCCGTTTCACTGCCAAGGAAGCAATAAAAGCCGCATTATGCGATCAGTCATCCGATGAATCCTGGACTCGCGCTGCGAAACGGGATATACATCGGATGTCTGATCGCCGTTCACCCCCGCTCGGGCGGACTTCCGTTCCCGTGCCCGGTGATCGGGTCGCACGGCCGAGAACCGAGGAGCCGCACGTGATCCCGCACCACCCCGATGGCCCGCCCGGGCCCGGCGCAGCCGCTCGCGCGGCCGCCCCCGGCGTCGCCCTCGTCACCGAACTCGTCACCGCGGACATCCGCTTCCCCACCTCGCGGGAGTTGGACGGCTCGGACGCGATGAACCCCGACCCGGACTACTCGGCCGCGTACGTGGTGCTCCGCACCGACGCCGGCGAGGGACACGAGGGACACGGCTTCGCATTCACCATCGGGCGCGGCAACGACGTCCAGGTGGCCGCGATCGAGACGCTGCGCTCCTATGTGGTGGGCCGTCCGCTGCACGCGCTCCTGGACGACCTGGGCGCGTTCTCCCGCACCCTGGTCGGCGACAGCCAACTGCGTTGGCTCGGGCCGGAGAAGGGCGTCATGCACATGGCCATCTCGGCCGTGGTCAACGCCGCGTGGGACCTCAGGGCCAAGCACGCGGGCAAGCCGCTGTGGCTGCTGCTCGCCGAGCTGAGCCCCGAGCAGATCGTCGACCTGGTCGACTTCCGCTACCTCGGCGACGCGCTCACCCGGGACGAGGCGCTGGACATCCTGCGCCGCGCCGCACCGGGCCGGGCCGCGCGGATCGCGGCATTGCGCGCGAACGGGTATCCCGCGTACACCACTTCGCCCGGCTGGCTGGGCTACGACGACGCCAAGCTGGCCCGGCTGTGCCGCGAGGCGGTCGCCGACGGGTTCACCCAGATCAAGCTCAAGGTCGGCGCCGACGTCGAGGACGACGTACGCCGACTGCGGATCGCCCGCGCCACGGTGGGCCCGGACATCCGGATCGCGGTGGATGCCAACCAGCGTTGGGAGGTGGACCAGGCGATCGAATGGATGGGCCGGCTCGCCGAGTTCGACCCGCACTGGATCGAGGAACCCACCAGCCCGGACGAGGTGCTCGGCCACGCGGCGATCCGCGCGGCGATCGCGCCGGTCAAGGTGGCCACCGGGGAACACGTGCAGAACCGGGTCGTGTTCAAGCAGTTGCTGCAGGCCGAGGCGATCGACTTCCTGCAGATCGACGCGTGCCGGGTCGGCGGGGTCAACGAGAACATCGCGATCCTGCTGCTCGCCGCCAAGTTCGGCATCCCGGTCTGCCCGCACGCGGGCGGCGTCGGACTGTGCGAACTGGTCCGGCACCTGTCCATGTTCGACTTCGTCGCGGTCAGCGGCACGGTCGAGGACCGGGTCATCGAGTACGTGGACCACCTGCACGAGCACTTCGTCGACCCGGTCGTGGTCCAGCGCGGCGCCTACCTCGCGCCCACCGCGCCGGGCTTCTCGGCCACCATGCACCCCGAGTCGATCGCCACGTACCGCTACCCGGACGGCTTCTTCTGGACCGCCGACCGCGCCGCCGCCATCGCCGAAGCCCGTGTGGGAGCCGCCTCGTGACCACCCATCAGGAATTCGCCGGACTGCGCGCGCTGGTCACCGGCGGGGCCTCGGGCATCGGCCTGGCCACCGCCCGGATGCTCACCGCGCGCGGCGCGACCGTCGCCGTCCTGGACCGCGACCTCGCCGGGCTGCCGGCCGAACTCGGCGGCCACGTCGCCGATGTCACCGACGATCCGTCGGTGATCCGGGCGGTCGCCGCGGCCGGCGAAGCGCTCGGCGGGCTCGACATCCTGGTCAACAACGCGGGCATCGGCGCGGCGGGCACGGTGGCGGACAACGACGACGCGGAATGGCATCGGGTCCTGGACGTCAACGTGGTCGGTCTGGTCCGGGTCACCCGGGCCTGCCTCCCGTACCTGCGCGCGTCGGCGCACGCGGCGATCGTCAACACCTGCTCGATCGCGGCGACGGCGGGACTGCCGCAGCGGGCGCTGTACGCGGCGTCCAAGGGCGCGGTACAGGCGCTGACCCTGGCGATGGCGGCGGACCACGTGCGGGAGGGCATCCGGGTCAACTGCGTCAACCCCGGCACGGCGGACACCCCGTGGGTGGGACGGTTGTTGTCGGCCGCGGCGGACCCCGACGCGGAACGCGCGGCCCTCGACGCGCGGCAGCCACTGGGTCGGCTGGTCAGCGCGGACGAGGTCGCCTACGCGATCTGCACCCTGGCCAGCCCGCTGGCCGGCGCGACGACCGGTACGGCTTTGGCCGTCGACGGCGGCATGCAGGGCCTGCGGCTGCGGCCGTCGTGATTGGTCGGCCTGCGGCCGGCCTGTCCTCAAGCGCCGGACGGGCTGAGGGGCTTGGTGCGCCCGGGCGCACCCGCCACCGGCCTGCGGCCCGCCAGTCCTCAAGCGCCGGACAGGCTGGGGGATTTGGTGCGCCCGGGCGCACCGGCCACCGGCCTGCGGCCCGCTTGTCCTCAAGCGCCGGACAGGCTGAGGGGCTTGCTCGACCCGGGCTCGACGCGACAGCCCCGGCGCCGGGCTCGGCGCGACGCTTCCGGCACGGGCCTGCGGCCCGTTTGTCCTCAAACGCCGGACGGGCTGGAGTTGTTGGCTCGCCCGGCGTTTGAACGATTGTCCCAGCGACGAAAGGCGATGCTCGTGAAACGCAGTGTGGTCGGTCGAACCAACGTGTCGGTGACCGAAGTCGGGCTCGGTGCCGCGCCGTTGGGAAATCTGGGCGGGGCGCTCGATGGTGCTACTGCGGCGGCCGTCGTGGATGCCGCCTGGGCGGCCGGGGTTCGGTATTTCGATACCGCTCCGCACTACGGGGTGGGGCTGTCCGAAACCCGGCTGGGGGACGCGTTGCGTGGCCGCCCGCGCGGCGAGTACACCGTGTCCACCAAGGTCGGTCGGCTGCTCGTGGACGACCCCGAAGCGCCCACCGCCGGGGAGGGTTTCGTGGGAACACCCGCGCGGCGGCGCGTCCTGGACTACTCGCGCGACGGGGTTCGGCGCAGCCTGGCGGCGAGTCTGGACCGGCTCGGCCTTGATCGGGTCGACATCGTGTTGATCCACGACCCGGACGCGCACTGGGCGCAGGCCGTCGGCGAGGCCTATCCCGCGCTCGCCGAGCTGCGCGATCAGGGCGTCGTCGGCGCGATCGGAGTCGGGATGAATCAGAGCGCGATGCCGGCCCGGTTCGTTGCCGAGACCGATCTCGACTGCGTGATGCTCGCCGGGCGGTACACCCTCCTCGACCGCTCCGGTGCGGACCTGCTCGACCTGTGCGCCCGCCGCGGCGTCTCCGTACTGGGCGCCGGGGTGTACAACAGCGGTCTGCTCGCCGACCCGCGGCCGGGTGCCACCTACGACTACGCCCCGGCCGACCAGGCCCTCCTGGCCCGGGCGTTGCGGCTTCGGGAGGTGTGCGCCGCGCACGGCGTACCGCTGCGCGCCGCGGCTCTGCGCTTCGTCGCCGCGCACCCCGCCGTGGCCACGATCGTGGTCGGCGCCCGGGACGCGGCGCAGATCGCGGACACGGTCGCCCTCGCCGCGTCCGAGATCCCCGCGCGGCTGTGGGCCGAGCTCGACGCGGTCCAGGCTTAGCAAGGCCGCACGCACTTCGGCCGGGCCATGAGCACGATCCATGGCCCGGCCGAAGTGCGTTGTGGGTCGGCGGTTACCCGAAGACGCGCAGGCCGTCGATCTGGAGGTAGCTCCCGCCGGTCTTGGTCAGCGTCAGCGTGTGTTTGCCGGGCTTCAAGTACCGTGCGGTGTACAGCTTTTGCTGCGCCGCATAACCGCCGCCGCTGTCCGTGGTGACCGGGCCGACCGGCACCCCGTCCACGGTCAGTGTCGCCGAGCCGTAGCCGGCGCCCATCGGGACCAGCAGGTCCAGACCCGTGCCGGTGAACGTCGCGGTGACCGCGTCGCCGTCGGTGGCGGTATAGGTGACATCGTCGCCGAGGTCGCCCGCACCTCGGCCACCGGCGTGCGCCCAACTCCCCGTGTACCCGAACGCCGGATCCGTGTCGTTGAGTTCGACCGGGCTCGGCAGCGTCCGACCGCCGTCGATGCGCAGCGCGCGGCCGTCCACCTTGACCAGCTTGACGGTGTGCTGCCCGGGCGCCAAGTGTCGTGCCGCGTACAGGACTTCCTGCGCCTTCGGCCAGGCCGCGAAGGCGCTGAGCCGCTGCACGAGCGCGCCGTCCAGGTAGACGTCGTAGGCACCGCCGGTCCAACCGCGCGGACCGAGTACGTCGGCCCCGGTGCCGGTGAACGTGTAGGTCACCGAACTGCCGTTCGCGGTGGCCACCTGCACGTCGTCACCGAGGTTCCCGGCCCACGGCTCGGTCGTGCGCTTCCAGTCGCCGCTCCAGCCGAAGCTCGGCGCGTCCTGGTTGACGGGGGTCACGGTCGAGCGTTCCGCGGTGCCGCGCAGCGCCTGGCGTACGTCGGCCAGGATGGCCAACGAACGTTCGGAGACCCGGCCGTCCTCGTACATCATCAGGTCGAAGCTCAGCGGCACATTGCGGCGCGAGGCGTCCAGTGCCCAGTCCACCGCCTGCTTGGCCGAGAAGTTGGTCCAGTCGTTGGTGATCTTCTGGCCCTGGAGGTGGATGCCCCAGTCGTCCTCCATCCGGAACATCGCGTGCTGCAGCAGGCCCTTTTGCGGTCCGGACCGGAACACCCCGTCGCCGCCGACCGGCGCACTGCCCGGGACCGCCTCGCCGTGGCCGTCCTCGGCGAAGTAGACGTCCTGGAAGTCGGTGTAGCGGGGCAGGATCCAGGAGTTCCAGGACACCATGCGGTTCGGGTTGCCGGTCCGGGCCACCTTCTCCAACTCCTCGAACGGCGCCGGGTAGTAGATCAGCCCGTCGTCGAAGAAGAAGCCGTCCAGTTTGTTGCCGTACCGCGCGCCGATGTCGGCGACCACACGTTTCCAGTTGTTCAGCATCGTGCTGCGGTCACCGGTGCCGGTGGTGGACCACTCCGGCGGGAGTTTCTGCTGCGGCCACCACGCGGCGTCCTCGGTGCCGAGGTGGTAGTAGATGGTGAAGCCCAGGCCCTGTGCGTGCAGCGCGCCCGCCACCTCGCCGATCAGGTCGCGCTGGGCGGTGAGGTCGCCGTTGCCCACGATCGAGTCGATCGCCGCGTTCGGCCCATCCACGTGGTAGCCCCACCAGCTGTAGGACCAGATCACATACGCCGCGCCGGATTCCTTGACGGTGCGGACGAAGGCCGGTACGTCGAAGTCGGCGGCCTGCCGGTTCAGCGGCTTGGCGCCGCCCGCGTTGTCCGGGAAGCCCCAGGAGCCGTATTGGAACATCAGCCCGTAGCCGCTCTTCGCGAACGCGGAGGTGTTGGCGCGCGCGTCCTGGATCCGCCGTTCGCGGGCCGGGCGTTCGCGCTCACGGACCAGTTCGAGCGACTTGACCTGTGCGTCGCCGGCGGGCGAGGTACGGGTGAGCACGATCGTGGAGGTGCCGGTGGGCAGCGTCAGGGTGCCGCCGTCGACCCGGTTCCAACCGCCGGCGGGCTGTACGAAGCCGGTCGCCGCCGTACCGCCGCGCACCGCGACCTTGAACGTCTGGCCGGCGCCCGCGTTCACCATCGCGGTGATCCGATAGGCGTCGCCCTTGGGCACGTTGACGGTCCAGGCGAGGTAGTCATCGGCGGACTTGAAGTTCTCGACCCAGAAGTTCTTCCGACTGTCCGGGGCGTACACACTGATCGAGGGCGTACGTTCGGCCGCCGTCCCCATCAGCACCGTGACGTTGTCGGTCTTGGCGGACTGGTCGATCCGCTGCGGGACTTCGCCGGCCTGGGGCACGGCATTCGCAGCTGGGCCGGCGGCGCTCGCCGCCTGCGCGGTCGGGGATATCGCCCCGATGGGGACGGCCAGTGCGGCCGTCGCCACCAGGATGGTGCACCATCGTCTCAACACCTGTGAGCCTCCAAGCTCATCGTTGTACGGAGATGCGTGGGTGGAACGCGGCCGGCGCGGACCGGCGCCGACCGCGTACACGAATGCCCGGCGTACGGTCGTACGGCCGGGCATTCGCGAGTCTGGGAATGGGCGGGATGGACAGGCGCGCTCAGCGCAGCGCGAGTGCGGCGCCGGAGGCCGCGTCGAAGAGGTGGATCCGCGCCGGGTCCAGGGCCAGTTCGACCTTGGCGTCGGCTCGCACGCCGCTCTCCGCCGGGAAGCGGCAGGCGATCGGCGCGGGCGTGGAGGCCGCGTCGCCGCGTTCGGCACCCAGTGTGACGTAGACGTTCTTCTCCGCGCCGAGTGCCTCGACGTATTCCACGACGGCGGGGATGCGGACCTGTGTTCCGGTCCCGTCACCCGTGATCGCCGCGTCGAGCAGGTGTTCCGGGCGTACGCCGACCGTGATCGCACCGGTGGCGGCGCCCTCGGGCAGGGTCGCCAGCGGGATCTCCACGCCGCCGAGCACCACCGTGCCGGTCTTGCCCGCGCGCGTGAGCGTAGCGTCGACCAGGTTCATCGGCGGTGTGCCCATGAACGACGCGACGAACGTGTTCGCGGGTGTGCGGTAGATCTCGTCGGGGGTGCCGATCTGCTGCAACCGGCCGTCCTTGAGCACCGCGACCCGGTGGCCCATGGTCATCGCCTCGACCTGATCGTGCGTCACGTACACCATCGTGGTGCCCACCCGACGCTGGAGCCGGGCGATCTCGCCGCGCATCTGTACGCGCAGTTTGGCGTCCAGGTTGGACAACGGTTCGTCCATCAGGAACAGTTGCGCGTCGCGGATGATCGCCCGACCCATCGCGACCCGTTGCCGCTGTCCGCCGGAGAGTTGGCCGGGCTTGCGGTCCAGGTAGTCGGTCAGTTCCAACAGCGCGGCCACCTCGCGTACCCGCCGGTCGATCTCGGCCTTGGGGCGTTTGGCCAGGCGCAGTGGGTAGGCGATGTTGCGGGCCACCGTGTAGTGCGGGTAGAGCGCGTAGTTCTGGAAGACCATGGCGATGTCCCGGTCGCCGGGGTGCACGTCGTTGACGACCCGGTCGCCGATCCGCAGTTCGCCGCCGGTGATCGATTCCAGGCCGGCGATCATCCGCAGCAGCGTCGACTTGCCGCAGCCGGACGGGCCGACCAGGACCAGGAATTCGCCGTCCGCGATGTCCAGGTCGAGGCCGTGCACGGCGACGTGCCCGTTCGGGTAGGTCTTGGACACCTGGTCCAACGTCACCTGGGCCATTTCTCTCCTTGCTTGGGAATCCCGGTCATTCCTTGACGCCGCCGCTGGTCAGGCCCGCCGTGATGAAGCGCAGGCCGAAGACGACCAGGAGCAGGGCGGGGACCGCGAGCAGGACCAGGGACGCGTTGTACTTGCCGATGTCGGCGGGGCTGGTGGCCAGATACTGCTGGAAGGACTGCACGGCCTTGGCCGCGGTGGTGTACTTCTCCTCCTGCAGGAACAGGCTGGGGAAGAGGAAGTCCTGCAGCGACCACATCACGCACAGGATGGACAGGTTCACCAACGCGGGCCGGCACAACGGGAGATACACGGTGCGGAAGACCTGCCAGTGGGTGGCCCGGTCCATCCGGGCCGCCTCGACCAGCGAATCGGGGATGTTGTCGCCGAAGTTGCGCAGCAGCAGGACGGCGAACGGCAGGGTCAGCGCGGCCTCGGGCAGGGCCACGCCGAGGTAGTTGTCGAAGAGGCCGGCCTCGCGGATCGTGTAGTAGAGCGGTACCAGGATCGCGGTGCCGGGCACGGCCAGGCACAGTACGACGCCGTAGTACAGCGCCTCCTTGCCGCGGAAGTGCAGTTTGGAGAAGGCGTAGCCGGCGAGCGCGCCGACCACGACCACGATGCTCGCGTGCAGGATGGCGATGATGAACGAGTTGAGGTAGGTCTCGTAGATCGTCACGCCGCCGACCGGGTCGGTGAACAGTGCCGTGTAGTTGTGCACGCCGCCGCCCTCCAACGAGCGCTTGATCGCGGCGTAGATGGGGAACAGCCAGATCGCGCCCATCAGGAGCAACATCGCCTGGAGGATCCGCCGGTCGCGGGTGCGGCGCACGAGTACGCCCATGGCGTCGCCGGTGTCGGCCACCGTCACACCTCCTCGTTCTTCCCGGTGAAGCGGAGTTGGATCGCGGACAGGAGCAGTGCGAGCAACAGCACCACCACGGCCGCCGCGGACGCGTAGCCGACCTGTGGGCCGGGCGAGGTGGCGAAGTTGTACACGTAGGTACCGGAGATCTCGGTGCCGCCGGCGGGGCCGCCCTTGGTGGAGAAGAAGACGATCTCGAAGGCGCGGAAGGACATCAGCAGGATCGAGATGACCACGGTCTTGTGCGTGGTGCGCATCAGCGGGAAGAGCATGGTGCGAAGCAGTTGCCAGAACGAGGCGCCGTCCAGGACGGCGGCCTCCAGGAGCGAGGTGTTCAGCGCGCTGAGGTCGGCGGTGTAGTACATGATCGGCAGCCCGACCAGGTAGACGAAGATGCCGATGACCACGGCGTAGGCCAGGCCCGGGTCGGTCAACCATTCGCCGGTCAGCGAGTCGAGGCCGGCGCTGCGCAGTGTCTCGTTGAGGGTGCCGTAGCGGTTTTCCATCATCGCGCCGAACACCGAGGCGACCAGGGCGACCGGCATCAGGGAGGGGACCAGGAAGACCACGTAGTACCAGCGTCTGCCGCGCAGTCCGGTGCTCAGCACGACGGCGATGAAGAAGCCGAGGGTGAGCGCCGCGGCCACCGCCGCGCCGGCGAAGACGACGTTGTTCACCAGTGCGCCGAGGAAGCGGTCGTCGGTGAACAACAGTCGGTAGTTCTCCAGGCCGATCCATTCCGGGTCCAGGAAGGACAGGTCGGTGCGTTGCAGGCTGGTGCGGGCGAGGAAGACGAAGCCGAAGACGTAGAAGACGAGGTAGAAGCCGAGGAGCGGGACGAGGAAGAGCAGCGCGACGCGCCAGGCTCCCCGCTGTTGCGGCCCGTCGGCCGGCTTGTTGCGGCGGCGTGCGGGGCGCCTGCCGGGGCGCCGGCCGGGGTGGGCCGGTACCCCGGCCGCGGTCGACGCGGCGTCGACCGGGTCCGGGGCTGTGGTGGTCATGGGCGTCCTTGCCGATCGGGGGTGCATCCGGGCGGGGTTCGTGCGGGCCGGTTCGCGCGGGGGCGGTGCCGAGGCCCGGGCGGGCTACTTGCTGTAGCGGCCGCTGGTGAACTCGTCCTGGAGCTTCTTCGCCTCGGACTTGGGGTCGGAGCCCTGGATGACCTTTTTGACCGTGTCGCCGGTGATGGTGGAGAAGTCGCTCATGTTGTTGCGGTCGCTCGCGGGCTTGGCCACCAGGTCCTGGATGGCGGTGTAGCCGGTGCGCCCGGCGTCGCTGGTGAGCACGTCGGGGGGCAGCACGAAGTTCTGCTTGACCGGGATCAGGCCCAGGTCCGCGCCCCACACCTGGACACCGTCGCCGACGGTGAGGAACTTGAGCAACTCGGCCGCCTCCTTGGGGTGTTTGGCGTTCTTCGGGACGGCCAGGCCGGTCTCGATGAAGCCGCGCAGGGAGGGGGTGCCGGCCGGGTTCACCAGCGGCAGGGCGGCGGCGCCGACATCCTTGATCTCGATCTTGTTGGCCTGGCGGTAGGTCGGCGAGAGCATGCCCGCGTCCCACGTGCCGCCGAAGTAGAAGGCCGACTTGCCGGTGGCGAACAGCTGGGTGGCACGGGTGCCGTCCAGGTCCAGGGTGTCCTTGCCGAGCGTGCCGTCCTTGTACAGCCCGGCGTAGTCGCGCAGCGCGCCGATGTAGCGCTCGTCGTCCCAACGGCCCTTGTTGTAGCGGATGTCGTCGAACAGGGTGGGGGCGGTCTGGCCGGCGATGGTGAGCGCGACCTCGTCCTGGAACCACGAGTCGCCGGCCATGGCGACCGGGATGGTGTCCGGGGTGGACTGCTTGACCTTGGCGACGGCGTCCTTGAGTTCGGCCATGGTCTTGGGCACGGTGGTCACACCGGCCTTGTCGAGCAGGTCCTTGTTGTAGAACATCGCGGCGGAGCCGAGCCGGCCCATCGGGATGAAGTAGAGCTTGCCGTCCTTGACGAGCTTCCGGCTCTGCGCGAGGGCGGCCGGGGCGACCTGGCCGAGTACGTCGTCGCCGATGCCGAGGTCGGTGACGGGGGTGAGCTTGTTGGCGAGCTGGTCGGCCATCGCGGAGGCCTGCACGCCCACGAGATCCAGCTTCTGGCCGCTGTTCAGCGCCAGCGGAAGCTTCTTCTGGTAGTCCGAGTTGGTGTTGAGCTGGAGGTCCACCTTGATGTTGGGGTGACTCGCCTCGAACGCGGCGATGGTCTTCTTGAGCGTGGCGTCGGTGGGGAACCAGGTCCAGTACTTGAGCGTGACCTTGCCGTCCGCCGAAGTTGCCTTGTCGTCGCCGCTGTTGCCGCACGCGGTGGCGAGCAGGCCGGTGACCGTGAGGACGGCGAGCGCCGTGGTCAGCCGGCGTGTCCGTGAGCGTTCCATGGGTCTCCTTCGCACGAGGTCGACACCATGTGGTGCGCCGCCGTGTGCCCTGCCGGGCCGGGTCCGTACGTCACCGGGCGGCGGGGTCCGCCGGCGACACGATGTCGGGGATGACTGCGATGACTTCGGGGTCTGCGTGTGCAGAGCTGGAGCCTATACATCGGATCTCTGACGGCACAAGACTTTCATGGGCGTCACGGGCAGACCGTCTCCGAAGCGAAATGCAGCAGCCGGAATTGGCGGTTCTGCCTGATAGATGGGGCTATGTGGGCTCACTGCGGAGCACCGGTCGGTAATTCGGCGCGGATTTCCGCGTCAATAGGAGCAGTCCATACATCGGCTCTTTACGGAGAGTGGCGAAGAGTGGCGAAGTATCGGGGTGAGCAACGGGCGGAGGTGTGTCGGGCGTGGTGTCCGGCGAGGCCGGGCGGCGCTGATTGGATGGGTGCCGGCCAACGAATCGCCCCGGGAGTACCCATGAACCACCCCCACCCCCAGCCCCATCGACTCGACCGCGCCACCGATCTCGAACTCCTCGAGGCGGCGACGCACGCCGCCGCCACCGCATGCCGAGGCGACAACCACAGCGTGGCCGCGGCGGCCCTGAGCCGGGACGGCCGGATCTTCACGGGCGTGAGCGTGCACCACTTCACCGGCGGCCCGTGCGCCGAATTGGTGGTCATCGGCACGGCCGCCACGCAGGGCGCCTACGACCTGGACACGATCGTCGCGGTCGGCGACCGGGGCCGCGGTGTGGTCCCACCGTGCGGCCGCTGCCGCCAGGTCCTGTCCGACTACTTCCCGACGATCCGCGTCCTGGTCCCGATCGACGGCGAGACGACGGCCGTCCCGATCGGCGATTTGCTCCCGGCCGGCTACGTGTGGTCGAACCACCGGAACCCGGAGGAGTAGCGGGAGGACCCACCTCCCCAATCGTTTCGCCCACCGAATTGGCGTGATATATGGGTGAGTTCCTATGGTCCGGGCCGGTGGCGCAGTGGCATTCTGAGCCGGTGATGTCGAGCTACCAGTTGCTGGTCACGCAGGTCCTGGCAGAGACCGACGACACCGACTCATGGCGGTTGTGGCCCGGCGACCCCTGGTGCATGGTGGCGCCCCCGAAGCACATCCGGCGGCGGCAGGGCTGGAAGCTGCATCTGTCCTCGACCGCGCGGTCCGCCCCGCAGGTACTGGAGCGCGCGGCCCGGGTGCTGGTCGCGCACGACTGTGCGTTCAAGTTCGCGGTCACCCCGAAGGCGGCTGCCGAGATGAACGCGGTGCGGGCGACCCGGGCGATGTCCGGCAAGTTCATCACCGCGTATCCGGCCGACGACGAGCAGTTGGTCGTGCTCGCCGCCGAGTTGCACACGGTGACCGAGGGGCTGCCGGGGCCGGCCATTCTCTCCGATCGGCGGTATCGGCCGGGCAGCCTGGTCCACTACCGCTTCGGCTGCTTCGCGCATCCTCGGGAGTTGAACGACGAGGGGTTCTACGAAGGCCGCCTCGAAGCACCCGACGGCACATCGGTGCCGGACCGGCGCGAGGCCTGGTTCGCCCCACCCGCGTGGGCGGTCGACCCGTTGGCCCCGCCCACCCCACCGCGTACCGGGCGCAAACGTGGCGACCCGGTCCTGCTCGCGGACCGATACCGGGTCCGGGAGGCGATCAACCACTCCAACCGGGGCGGTGTATACCGGGCCCGCGACGAGCGGACCGGCGAGGACGTACTGATCAAGGAGGCCCGCCCGCACGTCGCCTCAGGGCCGGACGGCCGGGACGCCCGGGACTGGCTGCGCCACGAGGCCGAGGTGCTCGAACTGCTCGCACCCCGCAAGATCGTGCCGGCGGTGCGCGAGGTGTTCGAGCAGGGTGGGCACGTCTTCCTCGTCGAGGACCTGATCGACGGGGACACCCTCCAGCGGTGGACCACCGAACGTTTGGAACGCCGGCACGGCGACGACGGCCTGATCCCGGTCTCGACCGCCCGGGAACTGGCCCGTGAACTCGCCCGGTTGATGGCCGAGGTGCACGAGGAGTCGCTGGTACTGCGGGACTTCAAGCCGAGCAACGTGATGATCACGCCGCAGGGTCGGCCCATGCTCGTGGACCTGGAGGGCGCGGTGCGGCTCGGGACCCGGGCGCCCGTGATCGGTACCCGCGGATTCACCGCGCCCGAATACCTCGCCTCGGGCGAAGCCGAGCCGCCCGCACCGGGATACCCGGCGGACTGCTTCAGCCTGGGTGCGACGTTGCTGCATGTCACCGCCGGGATCAGCCCGGTCCTCGCCTCGGACGGCGCGCCGGCCCGATCGGCCGGCGAGCGGCTCGCGGCGATCGTCGCGGCCGCCGCGCCCGGGATCCCGGCACTGGGCGCGCTGGCACCGTTGATCGTCGGGCTCACCGCGGCCGGCCCGGAGCGATGGACGCTGGAGCAGGCCGCCGACTTCCTGGGAACGGAACCGGGACCGGGACCGGGACCGGGACCGGGACTGGGACGCCGACCGGCGTTCGCGCACATCGCGCCACCCGCGCCACCCGCGCCGGCCGCGCCGGATCGGCTGCTGGCGGACGGACTGGCGCACCTCACCGACACGATGGATCCGGAGGCCGCGTATCTGTGGCCCGCTCCGCGCTCACTGCCGGACAGTGACCCGTGCAACGTGCAACTCGGCGCCGCCGGGGTGCTCGCCGTCCTGGACCGGGCCGTGCGGTGCGGCCACGAGGCCGTGCGGCCGGCGTTGCGGACGGCCGCGGACTGGCTCGACCGCCGGTTGACCCGCCCGGAACGGGTGTTGCCCGGGCTGTACTTCGGGCGTTCGGGCACCGCCTGGGCACTGTACGAGGCGGCCCGGACGCTGGCCGACGAATCGCTGGCGGACCGCGCGGCGGCGTACGCCCTGGCCATCCCGCTGACCGGGAACAACCCGGACGTGTGCCACGGTCTGGCCGGTGCCGGCACGGCCCAGCTACACCTGTGGCACGCCACCGGGGACGACCGGTTCGCCGCGCGGGTCGGCGAGTGTGCGGACGGCATGTTGCGGTTGTTGGCGGCGGCCGACGGCGGGGTGGACTGGCCGGTGGGGCCCGAGGTACGTGCCGAGCTGGCCGGTTCGTCCCTGTACGGCTTCGGCCACGGGGTGGCGGGGAACGCGAACTTCCTGCTGGCGGCGGGCCGCGACCTGGATCGGCCCGACCTGGTGGACATCGCGATCGGCGGCGCACACGCGCTGGCCGCGGTCGCCGACCGGCGTTCGGACGTCGTGCTGTGGCCGAAGGGCCCCGGGCGGACCGAGCGACCGGGGCTGAACTTCTGGTGCAACGGCACCTCCGGCGTGGCCGGCTTCCTGCTCCGGTTGTGGCAGGTCACCGGCGAGGACCGCTGGCTCGACCTGACCGAGGGCGCCGCGCGCGCCGTGTACGAGGAACGGTGGCGGATGGGCCCCGGCTCGTGTCACGGCGTGGCCGGCAACGCCGAACTGCTGCTCGACCTGCACGCGGCCACCGGCGACGCGCGATACCGGGATCGGGCCCGGGAGTTGGCGGACTGCATCGCGCTGCGGGCCGCCCGCCGGCACGGCCGGCTGCTCGTTCCGGACGACACGTTGCGCGAGATGTACGCGTCGTACGGCGTCGGCATGGCCGGTGTGCTGGATTTCCTGCTCCGCCTGGTACACGGCGGACCCCGCGCGTGGCTGGTCGACCGGCCGGCCATCAGGCCGATTCCCGGAAAGGGGAGATGAGGCATGGAGAATTTCGTCCTGGAACTCCAGGAACTGCCGGCCGTCGATGAGCACCAGGACCTCGAGCCCATGCGGTGTTGCGACACCTGCGGCCGCAGCTCCTGGGTGGTCGACGTGGAGGACGTCGACTGATCCGCGATTCCGCCGAGTTCCGTACGGGCGGCCGGGCCGCCCGTACGGAACTCTCGCGCCCGGTGGGTCGGGCGCGGCGTCCGTCACCAAGTCGTGGGCGGCGCCCACGGCCAGTCGGCGTCCCGGCCGCGGGAGAGCAGGTCCATCATGGTGAACATCTTGTCGCTGAAGCCGCCGATCTCATGCCGGTTCGGCGTGCCGGACTCGATCGAAGTCGCGCTGTAGCCGGTGGTGTTGATGCCGAACATGGGCACCGTCGCGGGGATCGCGGCGGACACGGAGATCGTGCGCCGGTCGAGGCGGTAGCCCGTACCGGGATAGGCGAACGCCTGCATGTCGGAGACGATCACCACCCGATCGTGCCCCCGGTAGGCGGCCTTCAGCGCGGCGACGGTCTCGGTACCGTGCCCGACCTCGCCGACCCGCTGGGTAAACGCCTCGATGTTGCGCAGGACCGATCCGCCCCGGGCGAGCCGGTGCGCGAAGTGGCCGTCGGCGAACCCGACCAGGTCGACCAGGTGGCCCCGACGCGCCAGGACCGCGCCGAACAGCGCACCGACGTCGACGTGCCGGATCTGCGAGCGAGCGGACACCCGGGACTGCATGCTGGCGGAGGTGTCGACCAGGACGAGCGTGCGGCCGGTCGGCGCCGGGATGTTCGCACACGACGCGGTCAGGGCCCGGTCCAGCGCATGTCCCCATCGCAGGGAGGGCGCCGCACGGTAGGCGGACAGGAACCGGTAGGGGAACTGCCGCGAACGGACCACCTCGCCCGGATCGGCCAGGCGCGCCGCGATACGCGCCGCGACGTCGTCCGAGACTCCCGACTCGTCGAAGTTGCGCAGGTTCCGCAGCAGCGCCATGTAACCCATCGACGGCACCAGCGCCGACCACAACTCGGCCCGGTCGACCCGGCCGCCCACCAGGGACAGTGCGTCCTCCCAGGTCATGCCGGCCGCCGAGAGCGCGTCCGGGTCGAGCAGCGCGCGCGGGTCGGCCTTCGCGGCGCGGCGCAGTTCGGCGTTGGCGGTGACCGTACGCAGCCCGGGCGGCGGGACGGCCGCGTCCGGGTGGTGGCGCCGGTCGAGGGCGTGCGTGAACAGGTCGCCCTGCCACGGCTTCGCCGGATCCGGCGCGGGGTGGACCAGGTTGAGCACGTCGGCGAACCGGAAGCCCTTGCTCGCGGTGTCGTACTTGAGCAGCGAACGTTCGTTGTACAGGCGGCGAATCGCGTCGCCGACGCCGCGCTTGATCGGCTTGGGGATGGCGCGGCCGTAGTGGCCGGTCCAGTAGCCGAGCAGTTCGCCCGGCTCGTCGGCGCGGGCCAGGGCGGCGTCGACGACCCGGCGCGAGTATCCGGGTGTGCCGTCCGCTCCGGCGTCGAGGCGGGCCCTGACGGTCTCGGCCGCGGCGACCAGGGCGGCGCTGCGCATGTTCGCCTCGCCGCGCAGCCAGCGCACGAACTCGACCATCCAGTCCGGATGTTCCACGGCGACGGCACGCACCAACGTGGTGTATCGGTCGTCGCGGGCGCCGGCGCTCTCGTAGAACGTGTCGTTGCCGACCATGTTGACGACGGCGAGCATGAGCAGCTCGCTACGGGTGTCGCGGGTGTAGGCGGCACCACCCTCGTAGGTCGTGGCGGGGCCGGTGGTGGTGGTCGGGCCGGAGGCGCGCGACCGTGCGGCGCGGATGTTGAAGCGAGACATGTGGGGTTCCCCGGAGGGTGGGGGGAGGTCGTGCGTCGCGTGGGTGCCCGAGATCAGGGCGGCTGGGCGTTCCAGGCGCTCTGGGCCGCTGAGCTACCGACGACCGAGATCGTCGTCCGGGATTCGAACCCGGGTCGCCCCTTGTTGAGAGGGAAGAATTCCCGGCCTGCGCACCGGGCACCCGCGACGTCGTGCCTCCCGAGATCGAAAGCGGCGACGGAAAAGCCCGATGCTCTGTCCAGTTGAGCTACCTGCCGCCTTTCGACGACCGGGTGGGACTCGAACCCACAACCCTCGGATCCGAAGTATCCGTTGCCTGCGCACCGGGAGGTGCGTATGAAGTTGTCGAGGTCCGGAGATCAAAAGCGGCGGCGGCGTGATTCATCCAAAGAAGTAGCCGATGCCTGCGCACCCGGACGTCCCGAGCCTAGCCGGTGACCGCCCGACCGGAAACGCAATTTCCCGGCCCTGCCGCCGCGTTCGGGTCGCCCTCCCGACCCGGCCGGGACTCAGCCCGTGCGGAGGCGGTGCGCGGTGTGGTGGGTCCCCCGTGCTGCCGCTGCCGGGAGGTCCTGTTCGACTACTTCCCGACGATCCGCTTCCTGGTCCCGATCAGAGGGCCCACGGTCCCCACCGACACCTGCCGAGCGATGTCACGATCGGCGAAGGCGGCCCGAATGCCCTCGCTGTCGAGCCATCGGCCGAGCCGGTCGTGCAGTTCGACGACCTGATCAAGGGTCAGCCCGGTGACCGGAACGGAGCCGAGGTACATCCGAGGCTCGGGCGGTGCGGTGGTGGGGATCAGGTCGGGCCGGTATCGGCCGAGGTCGTCGAGGAGTTCGAGGCGGTGGTGCTCCTGGACGTGGACGATGACACCGGGCTCCTCGTCGACGGGGTCGACCACGAGCCGCAGCAGCAGGCCGAAACCGTCGCGGACCACCCGGGCCCGGCCGGGCTGCGGCTCCTCGAAGTGCCGGGGACGAAGCAACGTCTCGGCGAGGGCGGCCACTTCCCCATCGGTGAGGTGCACGGCGGCGCGCTCGGGCCGGTCCGCCGAGGGATAGGTGGCGGCGGAGACGGCATCGAGGCGCCACGGTCGACGGTGGTCGACCGGCTTCAGGTGGACGCTCCAAGCGGGCATGGTCACGGTCTCGACGACCGCCTTCGTTTTGATCACGGGGGGCTCCATTTCGTCACCATTGCGAGCGGAGTGGCCGTGAATCCATCCCGGTGTCCGATAGAACCCATCTACAGTCGGGACATGGTGGACGGCACGGACGCGGATGTGCGGCAGGTATGGCCGCACCCCCGGCTACGGGTTGCGGTGGCGGCGGAGGACTGGGCGGCGGTCTTTCGGGAGTGGCGGCGGTTGACCGGTCGGAGTCAGACGCGGCTCGGTGCGCTGGTCGGGCTTGCCCAGTCGGATGTCTCGGACATCGAGCGGGGTCGTCGGCGGGTCACGTCCCAAGAGGTGCGGCAGCGGATCGTGGCTGGATTGGGCGTGCCACCGGAGCTGTTGGGCGCGGAGCCGTCGGGCGGATGGCCGGTCGCGGCATTCGTGCTGCCCTCGCTCGCTCCCGACGCGGATCTGCTCGATCGGATCACCCGGGTGGTTCGGGAGCCGGGCCGGGTGGACGCGGCGTCGGTCGACTGGCTGGATCGGCTGCTCGCGGAGCACCGGCGGGTCGAGGACACCATCGGATCGGGACCGCTCTTCGACGTCATGCGGCGTCAGTTGTCGACCGTCGTCGACCTGCACGCGGGCGCCGTCGGCGAGTTGGCGACGCGTACGGTGCGGCTGGCCGCCGAGCACGCCCAGTTCCTGGCCTGGCTGTGCCAGGACCGAAACGAGCAACCCTCGGCGCTGGCCTGGTACGACCGGGCCCACGACTGGGCGTTGGCGGCCGAGGACGCGAACATGGCGGCGACCACGCTGAGTATGAAGGCGCACGCGGCCTGGTCCGCCGGGGACGCGCGCCGGTGCGTCGCGTTGGCGGAGGCGGCGCGTTGGCACGACGTGCGAACCTCGCTGGGCGTACAGGGCATGGCATCCCAAATGGTCGCGCGCGGCCATGCGATCGCCGGTGACTCCGACGCGACCCGCCGCCTGCTCGACGAGGCACAACTGCTCATCACCCGGGCCGCCGAGCGACCGGAGGACGAGCCCCCGTGGCTGTACTTCTACGACGAGGCGTGGTTCACCCTGCAACGCGGCATGGCCGAATTGCACCTCCGCCACTGGACCGAAGCAACACACCTGCTTCGGACCGGCCTCGCGGGCGTACCCGAGACCTACCGCAGGGACCGGGCCTGGTACCAGGCCTGCCTCGCCCACGCGTACGCGGGCGCGGGCGAGGTCGAGGCAGCGGCCACCACGGCCCTTTCCTGCATCCCGGACGCGGCGATCGTCGGCAGGCCGCACACCTGGAACGAACTGTGCGCCACGGTAGCGGTATTGCTGCGCAAGGGCGCACCGGAAGCGCACCCGATCCAGGACCTGATGCGCAGCCACGAATAACGGATGTCCAGTGACCGTCCCGACCCACCCACCCACCGAACCGACGGCCGACCGGCCGGCAAAACCCGATGCGGGGACCGTCGTCGCCTCCCTACCGTGGCCGACATGGCCGAGTCTCTCGAATCACCACCATCCGTCGTCGGCGCCGAGGCCCAGGACGCGTGCCGGTGCTGCGTTCGACCCAAGCGGCCTCGGCCGTGGCCACGCCGGGTGCGGCTGCATGCCGAGGAGCAGGACACCTCGGCGCCGGGCTGGTTGCACCTGCTGACGCTGATCGACGAGGCCGCCGCCGACGGCCGCGCGCTGTTCCGGCCGCTCGCCGAGCTGAGCCCGAGCGAGCGCCGGGACGTGATCACGCTGCCGCCCTCGATCGCGACTCTGACCGAGGTCGAGCATTTCGACCTCTACGGCAGCAACCTGGTCCGCATCCCGCCCGAGATCGGCGAGATGGCGAGCCTGACCGAGTTCACCCCATACCGGTCCTACCGACTGCACTGGTTCCCGTACGAGATCACCCGCTGTACACGGCTGATCCGCAGCACGGTCAGCACCCGGGCCCTGTACGGAAACGCCACGACGGACGCACCGTTCCCGGACCTGCCGGCGGCCTCTCCCGGGTGGCCGTGTGGGGTATGCACACGCCCGATCGGCACCGAAGCCGGGCACCCCCGCACCTGGGTCCGGAGGTTGGTGGGGACGGACGTCGTGCCCCTGCTCCTGAATGCGTGCTCGGCGGTCTGTGTTCGGCACGGGTAGCGCCGGTCGGGCACCTTCGGAGGAGGCCGGAACGTCCGGCCGGGATTGGTTTATCCGCGACCGGCCCGGTCCTCACTCTCGGGTGCCGGCTGCGCTCGCCTGCGAACACGACGACCTCGTCGACTGTCCGCACTTCCAACAGGCCGTCGCGGCCCGCCCCCACCCGGAATCGGCATCGGCGCGGCGGGCGGCGGGCCGAGCGGGTGGGGGCGGTCACTGACGAGTGCTCGGATGCTCGGACGTTGGATCCGCCATTGCTCAGACATTGCTCAGATGTTGAAGCCTCCGTCCACGTCGATGGTGGTGCCGGTGATGTACCGGCCGCTCGCGCCCGCCAAGTGCACGACCGTGGCTGCGATGTCGTCGGGGGTCGCGAAGCGGCCGAGTGCGGTGTTGGCGCGGATGCCGTCGGCGTTCGGGCCGTCGGCGGGGTTGAGGTCGGTGTCGGTGGGGCCGGGCTGGATCACGTTGACGGTGATCCCGCGTGGGCCCAGGTCCCGGGCCAGGCCCTTGGTCATGCCGACCACGGCGGCCTTGCCGAGCGTGTACAGCGTGAAGCCGGGGAAGATGGTCCGTGTGGCCACATTGCTGCCGATGGTGATGATCCGGCCGCCCGCGCCCAGGTGTCGGGCCGCCGCCCGCGAAGCCAGGTACGGGGCCCGGACGTTGGCGGCCAGCGTCTCGTCCAGTGCGGTCGCGCCCAGTTCCTCGATCGGGCCGAGCCGGAACACCGCCGCGTTGTTGACCAGGATGTCCAGGCGCCCGAAGGCCGCGACGGTCTCGTCCACGGCCGCGACCACGGCGTCCCCGTCCACCGCGTCCACCCGCATCGCCAGCGCCCGCTGCCCGAGTGCCTTGACCTGTTCGACCACGTCGGCCGCAGCGTCGGCGTTGTCCCGATACGTGAACACCACATCGGCGCCGTGCGCGGCGAGGGCGCGCACCGACGCCGCCCCGATGCCGCGGCTGCCGCCGGTGACGAACGCTACCTTTCCTTCGATCTCGTTCATGTGTCCAGCCTGCCCGCCGGCCCCTCGCGCAGCCGGCGGGATTTCGCCGTGGCGTTTTGCGACGCCTACTCGCCGCCTCCGCCACCACCGCCACCGGCGGCGGCGTCGTCACTCCAGGTGATGCCGGTGATCCGCCAGCCCGCCGGGGTGCGCAGGAACTGCATGCCCTTCGTCCCGCCCCCGGTGAAGGAAACCCCTTGCCGGGTACCGGACTTGGCGTAGCGGATCAGGCGCTGCGCGACGTTTTCGGACACCGCGGTGGTTCGGCTCGTCTCCCACTCCCGGAAGTCGGTCAGCTCGCCGCCGGTGAGCAACTCCTGTCGCGGCGCCAGGAATTCGGTCACCGACTCGACGCGCGCGGGGTCCGCGGCGCCGACGATGACCGCGCCGGGGACGAACAGCGACTCCAACGTGCCCAGGTCCACCTTCCGCCCGTCGGCGTTGGTGAAGGCGTCCAGGAACTCCACACCCACCGCGTCGACTTGTTCCTCGTCGGAGGAGGCAACCGAGGCAACCGAGGCAGCCGAGGCCCCCTCCCCGGCATCCCGCCGCCCGTACCATTCGTCGGCAGTGACCGCCCAGATCTCCATCGGCTCGGCGTGCGCGTCGCCCGCCTCGTCCGCCGAGTCGAAGCTCAGCCCGAGCCGGCGCGCCGTGTTGATGCTGCGTACGTTGGCGGATCTGGTGTGCCAGATGATCCGGCGGATGCCCCGCTCGCGGAACGCCCAGTCGATCAGCACCGCGATCGCCCGGCTGACCAACCCGCGCCCCTCGGCCGCCGGTTCGAGCCAGCAACCGACCTCGGCGACGCCCGTCTCGGGGTCGAGGGACACGAACATCACGCCGCCGACCAGGACCCCGTCCAACTGGATGCCGTGGATCCCGGCACCGGTCTGCGCCTGCGCCTGCCAGTAGCGGCGCAACACCGTCTCGGCGGAGGCCAGGTCGGTGGCGACGAAGCTCGCCGCCACCCAGGGCGCGATGTGCGTACGACAGCGATCGAGATTGGCCAGGAACTCGGCGGCCCGCCAGGGCTCCAGCGGGACCAGTTGGGCTCCGGGACCGAGGGGACGTGCGTACATGCGAACTCCAGGGGATCGATGCCGGCCGCTGAATGACATGTCACATTACAACCGCCGCCGACCCCGAGCACAGACGTCCGCGACCGTCCTATGCCACCAGGCTGCCGCCGTCGCTGCCGTTCCCGTTCCCGCTTCCGTCGCCGTCGCTGCCGTCGCCGCCACCCTCGGCGTCGGGCGCGCCGAACGCCCGCAGGAAGGTGGCGACCGCGCCGACGGCCATCTCCCGCAGCTCCGCGTCCTCCAGTTCCCGGGTCCCCATCCGGGTCCGCGCCTCCAGCGGCCCGGTCAGCAGGGCGATGAACTGCTCGGCGGCGCGGGCCGGTTCGGGCGCGCGCAGCCGGCCGGCCAGGGTCAGTCGGGCCAGCCGGTCGGCCAGCGCCTCGGTCAGGCGATGCGGGCCGCTCTCCCCGACGATGTCGAGCGCATCGGGGAATGTGGTGATCTCCGTGTACAACAACCGGCGCAGCGCGCACGATCGTTCGTCGCAGTGCAGGCGCAGCAGCTCGTGCCCGACGTCCTCGAGGGTGGCGCGCGGTTCGCCGTCGGGCCGGAGCAGCGGTGCCAACGCGGCCAGCCGCTCGTTCAGCGTGGCCTCGGCCGCCGCCGCCAGTGCGAGCCGAAACAGCGTGGCCTTGTCGGTGAGGTGGTTGTACACCGTGGGCTTGGCCACGCCCGCCTCGTCGGCGATCTCCTGGACACCCGCCCCGGCGTAGCCCCGACGGGCAAACACCGTGAACGCGCCGTCCAGGATCGCCTGCCGCTTGTCCACTCGCCCGCGCGCTGTCGCCGTCATGGCCCCGATTGTACTCACTGGTTCATTTCTCTGGTCGTAATGGTTGCATGTGAACCGATGAGATCATTATGTTGAACCCATGAGTTCAAATTCTTCTTCGGATTCGACTCCGGATTCGACCGAGGCCGAGGATCGTCTTGATCCCCGGCTCCTGACCCTGATCGCGGTGGTCCTGCTCGGCGGGCTCCTCGGCATCCTGAACAGCACGATGGCCGCCGTGGCCACGGACACCCTGGCCGCCACGTTCGACACCTCGCTCGACGCGGTCGGCTGGACCTCGACCGGCTTTCTGCTCGCGGTGACGGCCACCATCCCGTTCACCACCTGGGCCGTCGACCGGTTCGGCGGCAGGCGGCTGTGGCTGATCGGGCTGGCCCTGTTCGTCGCCGGCTCGCTCGCCGCCGGGGCGGCCTGGAACATCGGCAGCCTGATCGCCTCCCGGGTCCTGCAAGGGCTCGGCGCCGGGCTGCTCGACCCGCTCGTGCTGATCCTGCTGGCCCGGGCCGCCGGGCCGCGTCGTGCCGGTCGGGTGATGGGTCTGATGGGCGTCGTACTCTCGCTCGGCCCGGTCCTGGGCCCGATCGCGGGCGGCGCCATCCTGGAAAACCTGGCCTGGCGCTGGATGTTCCTGCTCAGCGTGCCCGTCGGCCTGATCGCCTTCGTGGCGGCCCGGTACGTACTGCCCGTCGACCCGCCGCCGAGCGAGGGTGGGCCGGCGCGCGTCCGGCTGGACGTGCTGGGCCTGGCCCTGCTCGGCCCGGGCTTCGCCGCGCTCGTCCTGGCCCTGTCCCGCACCGCCGACCAGGGCACGATCGCCGCCTGGCAGGCGCTTGTCCCGCTCGCGGTCGGCGCCGCACTGCTGATCGGCTACGCCGTGCACGCGCTGTCCATCCGCAGCTCGCCGCCGCTGATCGACCTGCGGCTGTTCGCCGGCCGCGGCTTCACCGCGAGCGTCCTCATCATGGGGTTGGGCGGACTGGCCAACTTCGCCGCCCTGTTCGCGTTGCCGCTGTACTACCAGCAGTCGCACGGACACGGCGTGCTCGCCGCCGGGCTGCTGATGGCACCCGCCGGACTGGGCGGCGCCATCGCGATGCCACTGGCCGGTGCGCTGTCGGACCGGCTCGGCACGCGCGGCCTGGCCGCCGGCGGCGCGATCGTGGCCGCGCTGAGCGCCTTGGTATTCACCCGAGTCGGCGCCGACACCACCGAACTCTGGCCCGTACTGGCCGCGTTCACGCTCGGCCTGGGTATGGGCTCGTTCAGCGCGCCGACGATGGGCTCGCTCTACCGGACACTGCCGGGGCCGATGGTGGCGCAGGGCAGTTCCGTGCTCTACATGCTCAACCAACTCGGCGCCGCGCTCGGCGTCGCACTCGTCACGCTCATCCTGCAGACCGCCGGCGATCCCATCACCGGCTTCCATCTCATCTTCGGCTTCGCCGCCGCCGTGCTGGTGGTCGTCCTGGCCGCCATCCCCCTGCTCCCCGGCCCCGAGCGCCCGCCGGTTCGGAACGAACTCGCCACCCCTGAAAGGGCATCCCGATGACTACGCCGGCCACGACGACGACCGCGACGACGACGACCACGACGGCCACGACCTGGACCGCCGCATTTCGATCCGCTCCGGTGAGCCCATACGAATCGATGCCGCTCATCCATCCCTCCCGCGGCTTCGCCGACGAGACGTTGCGGCAGATCGTGCGGGTGCGCGGGAGCGGCGAGCAGCTGCGGATCCGGCTGACGAACCGTTTCGGGCGGCAGCCGCTCACCGTCGGCCGGACCCGGGTGGCGGCCCACCGCGCCGGATCCACGATCGTCCCCGGCACCGACCGCGCGGTCACCTTCGCCGGCGCGGCGCACGTGGTGATCCCCGAGGGCGCGGAAGTCGTCAGCGACGTGGTCGAGTTCGCCACGACGGACGAAACGGACCTGGTGCTCAGCACCTACCACCCGGTGCCGACCGGGCTCGCCACCTACCATCCCTTCACCCTGCAAACCGGGTACGTGGCGCCCGGCGACGTCACCGCCGACCCGACGCTGCCGGCCGCCGTACCGGTCGAACCCCGCTTCCACCTGGGCGGGATCGACGTCCTGGCCGCCGAACCGCGCCGCGTGGTGGCGGTGTTCGGCGACTCGCTGACGGACGGCGTGGGCACCACGCCCGGCGCCCACCTGCGCTACCCCGATCTGCTGGGCCGACGCATCGGCGCCGCGACCGTGCTCAACCTGGGCATCGCCGGCAACCGACTGCTCGCCGACGTCTTCGGCGAACGCGGGGTCGCCCGCTTCGACCGGGATGTGCTCGAACTGCCGGGCCTGGACCGGGTGATCGTGCAAATCGGGCTCAACGACATCGGCCTGGCCACGATGTTCGACACGCCGGCCGTCTCGGCGGCAGACCTGATCGCCGGGCCCACCTCGATCGCCCGACGAGCCGGCGCGCGCGGAGTGGGCACGATCGCCACCACCGTGACCCCGTTCGGCGGCGCGGCGGGGCTCGCCCCGGGCCTCGACACCCCGGAGAACGAGGAGACCCGACAACGCGTCAACGACTGGATCCGGACCACCCACGAGTTCGACGCCTACGCGGATCTCGACCACGCGCTGCGCGATCCGGCGGCGCCGACCGCACTGCGTCCCGAGTACGACAGCGGCGACCACATCCACCCCAACGACGCCGGCGCCGAGGCGATGGCGGCGGCAACGGCCGAGGCGCCGCCGCGGAACCGACCGCTCGCCGGATCCGGTCCGGCCCGCCGGGGAGTCGGCGGGCCGGCGGGCTGGCGGGCCGGTCGCGGACCCGATGTTTGCTCATCTTGATCGAACACGTAAGGATCGGGGGCGATATTCGTTCCGGGCGGACGTTGCGGAGGTTGTGGTGAAGGTCCTCGTGGTTGGTGCCACCGGCACCCTTGGTACGGCGGTCACCGCACTGTTGTCGGCGCGGCACGAGGTGGTCACCGCGTCGCGCAGCGGGAAGACGGACGTCTCCGTGGACATCACCGACCCGGCGTCGGTGGCGGCGATGTACGCGCGGGTCGGCCGGGTGGACGCGGTCGCCTGTGCGGCCGGCGGCGTGCCGTTCAAGGTGATCGGCGAGCTGACCTACGCGGACACCAAGGGCGCGGCGCTGGACAAACTGCTCGGGCAGGTCGAACTGGTCCGCGCCGGGCTCGACTTCGTCGCGGACCACGGGTCGTTCACGCTGATCACCGGCATCCTGGCGGGCGAGGCGATCCGGACCGGGTCGATGGCCTCGATGGCCAACGGCGGCGTCGACGCGTTCGTACGCGGCGCGGCCGTCGAGTTGCCGCGCGGACTGCGGATCAACTCGGTCAGCCCGACCGTGTTCACCGAGTCGGCCGAGGCATACGACGCGTTCTTCCCCGGCTTCCCCCCGGTCGACGCCGCCACCGCCGCGCTCGCCTACCGGCGTTCCATAGAGGGCGCGCAAACCGGGCAAACCTTCCGTGTGGGCTGGTAGCCGGTCGTCGCGCCGCAACTTTCGATGGTTGGGATCCAGGCTTGGAAAGGCAGGACGCACCGTGAGCGCCGATCGTGACGACGCCGCGCTGCTACGACTGGAGGACGTCGGTCATCACTACGGCGATCGGCCCGTCCTGGACACGATCAGCGCCGCGCTCGGCCCGGCCGAGTGCCTCGTGCTGACGGGCGACAACGGGAGCGGCAAGTCGACCCTGTTGCGGTTGGCCGTCGGGCGCGAACGGCCCACGTCGGGCGCGGTGTTCTTCGCCGGCGCGCCGGTGGACGAGGACGACCCGGCCACCCGCGCCCGGATCGCGACGGTGATGGACGCCGGTGCGTACTACCCGGATCTGACGGTACGGGAGCACCTGATGCTGGTCGCCGTGGCGCACGGCCTCGGCCGGGACGCCGACGACGTGGTGGACGAGATGCTCGTCGAGCACCGGCTGGCCGAGCACGCCGACGTCTTCCCCGGCGGGCTCTCGTCCGGACAGGCGCAGGCGATGTTGCTGGCCGCCGCGTTCGTTCGGCCGCACGACCTGCTGGTGCTGGACGAACCCGAGCAGCGGTTGGACACGCGGGCGCGCGGCGAGTTGATCGAGCGCCTCGTGGCGCACAAGGAGAGCGGCGTCGCGATCCTGCTGGCCACCCACCGTGCGGACCTGGCCCGCGCGGTGGGCGACGAGATCCTGGTGCTGGGCGACGCGGCCGAGGAGGACGAGCCCGAATCGGCGCACGGCGTCGGCCGGCCTCGCCGCAGCGAAACCGACACCCCGACCGAGTCCCGAACCGCCGGGACCCTCGGGTGAACCACCCGACCGAGTTCGCGGCCACCACCACCCGAACCCTGGCGTATCTGCGCGACGCGCGTGCGGACCGGCGCCGGCAACGACGCGGGCGCAACGCGTTCGCCCTGTACGTGCTCGCGCTCGTCGCGGCCATCTGGGGCGTGCCCTACCTGGTGGCCGCCGCGCACACCGCCCGCACGGGCAGTTGGCACGGCCCGGTGGCCGACCACATCCTGACCTCGCTCCCGGTGACCGCACCGACGCTGATCGCGCTGATCCTCTACGCCGCCGCGCGCGACGCGCTGTGGCGCGGACCGGTGCGGATCGACGGCCCCACCACGATCTGGCTGCTGCCGCTCCCGGCGCTGCGCCGACGGTTGTTCCTGCCCGGACTGCTCGGCGCGACGCTGATCGCCGGCTCGGCCGGGCTGGTCGGGGGTGGCACGATCGGTTTCCTGCTGTACGTCCTGGGCGCCCGGCCCTGGGCCGCCCCGACGGCCGCGGGCGCCTTCGCGGGACTGTCCACCGGGCTCGGCGCGGTCGCGGTCGGCGTACTGGTGCAGCGCCACGACCGGGCCACGATCCGGTACGCGGGCCGGATCCTGGCCGGCGTACGGGTGTTGCTGGTCGTACTCGTCGCGCTGTCCGCGTGGACGGCCGGCGGGCGCGGTACGTCGTGGCCCGGCACCGTGGTCTCCTGGTCCGGCCCGTGGGGGTGGGTGAGCCAACCCCTCCTGGCGGCCACGACCTCGGGCGGCGTCCCGGCCTGGCCCGTGGCCGGCGCCCTGGCCCTGGTCGTCCTGGCCGGCGGAGTCGTACTCGCCTGGCGCGAGGTGGGCGCCATCCCGGCCGAATCGTTGCGGCTGCGCACCGCCGTGGTGGCACGGGTGGCCGCGTCCGTGATCACGCTCGACCTGCGCCAGGCCGGCACCGCCGTCCGCAACGCCCGGGGGCACGGGCGCGCCCGACCCCGGCTGCGACTCCCGATGCCGCATAGCAGCCGGCTGCTCGTGCCGTGGCGCGACGCGACCGGCCTGCTGCGTGCGCCGCGACTGCTCGCCTGGGCGGCCCTGTGGACCACGATCGGCCTCGCCGTGGCCGCGACCGCCCCCGAACTCCCGTCCCGAGCCCGGCTCGTGGCCTGCGCGGGTGCGCTGATGGGCACCTACCTGGCGGTCGCCCGGCTGGCCGAACCGGCCCGCGCGGAGACCGACGACATCCGCCGAGCCGGCAATCTCCCGTACCCCGCCGGGCGGTTGGCCCTGTGGCACGGCGCCGTCCCGGCCCTGCTCACGATCGTCGCCCTGGTCCTCGGCAATACAATCTGCGCGGCGGCGGGCCACTGGCACCCGGCCCTGCTCCTCCTCCCGGCCTCGGTCCCCGCCCTCACCGCCGCGGCCCTGATCAGCGCCCACCGAGGCCCGCTCCCCGCCCACATCCTGCTCGGCACCGACACCCCGATGGGCAACACCGCGCTCGGCCAGGCCACCGCCTGGTACCTGCGCGGCCCGATCGCCGCCCTCCTGACCACCACCCCGCCCCTCGCGATGGCCACCGCCGCCGGATCCATCCCACCGGCCACCCTGCTGTGGCTACCGGCCGCCACCGCCGCGTTGACCTGGTGGACCCACCACACCGCGCACCGCCTCCGCACGGGCTGAGCCCCGGCCGGGTCTGCGGGTCGGTGGGTCGGGGTTGTGGGGGCTTGTCTGTTGGGTCGGACATCATGGGTGCATGAATATGCACCGGGCGCGCGGGACCTGTGGGGTGTGTGGGCGGCGGGTTGCCGTGACGGAGGGGCATGCGGTGTGGCGGCACGATGATCCCGGGCAGGCTCGGGTCGGGGATGCGCCGATTTCCTGTCGGGGGTCGTGGACGCCGGCGGCGGAGGCCGAGGCGGTCGAGCGGCCGATCGGGCATGTGCAGCTCGATCTGCTCGGGATCGGTGAGGCGCCGACGTCACTCGCGCGTTGAGCCGACGCCCCCGTCGGCGACCATCGCTCGGGCGGTGGCGAGGAGTTCGGGGATGGTGCCGGTGAAGTCGGGGAACAGGCCGAGTGCGACGATCCAGGCCGCGGCATCGTCGCCCAGGAACTCCTCGACCAGCGTGTGTGCTTCGGCACGGGGTGCGCCCGAGGCCCACCGCTCGGGCAGGGTACGGCCGTCCAGGCCGGCGAGTACGGACAACACCACCGGCGCCGGCCGGGCGTGGCGCAGCACGTCGGCGCCCGACAACCGCCCGCGCACCAGCGCCTCGTGCAACCACCACCGCTCGTCGTCGCCATCCGGTTCGGCCAGGCCCTCGGCCAGCAGTGCGATGAGCAACTCGTGGGGACAATCAGGGACTTCGGCCAGGCGGGCATGGAGCCGGGCGGGCAGCGCGGTTCTCCTGTGCGCGTCGATCAACGCCGGCCACGGGAGCGTGCCGCCGTCGCCGAGCAGGTCGTCCACCCGCTCGGGCTCGCCCCCACGCAGCAAATCCACGACCCGTTCGGGCAGTTCCCACTCGGCCAGCCGCGCCCGAAGTTCGGCCAGGCCGTCGGGCCGGGCCAGCGCGTCCTCGATCGACGCGCGGGTATCGGCCGGGTAGTCCGCCTCGCCCAACACCCCCCGCGCCGCCGCCGACCCGTGCCGGGTCCAGACGCCGACGACCACCCGCAACCGGCCCGCCTCGGTACGCAGCGGCAGGCGGTTGACGATGACCCGGGCCACCTCCGGGTCCCCCGAGGCCATCCCGGCGGTCAACCACCGGGCGCACCGCCCCAGGTCGGCCGCCCACAACAGCTCGGTGAGCGCCTCCGGTACCGGACCCCGCGTACCGTCGCGCCGGATGCCCGCCAACAGCCGGGCCCGCTCGGCGACATCAAGCGCAGCGCCGGCGAACAGCCGGGCGTCGACCGCCGGATCGTCCAGGTCGAGCAGTGCGTTCGGATCATCCAGATCGTCCAGGTCGAGCAGTGCGTTCAGGTCGCCCGCGGTCGGGTCGGCGCCACCGCCCCGATCCTCGGCCGAGCGCTCGATCGCCCCGGACCCGGGATGCGCCCGCGCCGGCGCGACGGACAGGCCCGGCCGAGCGTCGCGCCGGCGGCGACGCCCATCGGCCAGCGCGCCGACCAGGAGCGCGTCACCGGAGGCCCGGACCGCGTCGGCCAGTGCCTCCGGTACGTCGGGCATCGTCCGCAATACCGCACCGAGTCGGCTGCCGAGCCGCTCGACCAACACCGGCGCCAGAGCCGGATCCGCGAGCGTGAAGACGGCCTTGACCACGGCCGGCTGGATGTTGTTCACCACGGTCCTCACCACGAATCCATGAAACGGCGAAACGACGAAACGGCGAAACGGCGACGGCTACGGCTACGGCGAACCGGAAAACCAGCAGAACCGGCAGAATCAGCAGAACAGGCAACCCAACCAACCATCACGGGACCCCGATCGACGTGCGCCCGACCCGATCAGACCTGCGCCCGCAGCGCGGCGAGCGCGTCGCGCAGTGCATCCGGATTGCGGGACAAGTATCCGAGTTCGCTTGAGGTGACGGAGAGTTGCGACACATACGCGTCGGCCGCCTGCTCCGGGGTGCACCGGTCCGGGCCGACCACCTCGCGGATCAGCACGATGCATTCCGGCAGTCCCAGCGCCCGGTCCTTGAGCCAACACGTCAGCCTCGCCAACCCGCCCTCCGCCGCCGCCAGCCGGCCGTCCGGGAGCAGCGGGGCGAGCCAGCGCAGCCGCCACGCGTAGCCGTCCACGGCCGGGCCGCCGCTCTCCTCGGCGAAGACCGGCGCCAGTGCCGTGGTCAGGCGGTCGGTGAACTCCTCGGCGGTGCCGTCGAGTCGGGGATACTCCTTGGCGAACTCGGCCCAGTCGGCGTCCAGATCGGCGAACGCGTCGGCCGTGATCCGCCGCCCGGACCAGTGTGGCTCCACCGCGACCAGCGTGCGGTGCAGCAGGTCGGCGCGCAGCGGCGTGGACTCGGCCAGCAGCACCGCGTCGTAGAGGTCCTTGCCCTGCGGGTACGCGTCGGAGAGCAGCCACAGCAGTTTCCAGGCCAACGACTGCTCGGCGGTCGCGGCCGGGATACGATGCGCGCCCGACCCGTCCGCGCGTGGCACGTCGGTGTACTCGGCCGCCGAGGGCAGCACCTCGTTGAACACGAAGTCCAGTTGGATCGTGCCCGACGGCAACCCCGGGGCCTGCCAGGGCAGCACCAACCGGCGACCCGGCACCCGGTCGTAGGTCCAGATCTCGTCGCCGATCGCGCCGCCCGCGTCGATCCGCACCTCGCCCGCGAAGCCCGCCGTGCCCACCGCACCCACCGCGCGCGAGTGCTCCTCGGCGCCGCGCGCGATCGCCGCCAACAGCCGTTCGGTGCGCGGCTCGACCAGTTCCCAGGTGGCGGGCACCACGACGAAGTCGAGATCGCCCGGCTCCCGGGCGGCCGGGCCGTACCAGGCGCGCAGCAGCATGCTGCCGCGCAGTACCAGGTGCTTCGCCCACGGGGATTCGGCGATCGCAGCGAGGACGTGGTCGACCGCGCACCGCCGCGCCGCGTACCAGCGCTCGGCGATCCCGGCGGACGCGAACTGCGGCTCCCCCGCCCGCATCGCGCTGCCGTACTGCTTCAACGCCGGTTCGAATACCGGCCGTTGCCATACGTCGGGACCGGTCACCGCACGCAACGACCGGGGCAACGTCCAGCGTTCCCGGGTCTGTTCGTCCAACGGCTCCTGCGGGACGACCTCGTCGTCGTCCCACGGCCCCCACCCCAGGTCGCGCCAAGTCCGGTGCCCGTCGCTGGTCATCGCCGCTTCCGTTCGTTCGTCGATCCCGCCCCGCCCCCGCGACGATGATCGCAGCAGCCCCCATGCCGCGCGCAAAGGAGTATTCCGCCGGCCGGCGACACCGGCGGCGCGGCACCCGGACCGATGCCGCGCCGCGCCGCGCCGCACCGTCCGATGCCTACCAGCTCTCCGGGAGCGGTTTGCCCTCCGCGTACCCGGCCGGGCTCTGGATGCCCAGCACCGCGCGCTCATGGAACTCGGTGAGGTTGCGCGCGCCGGCGTACGTACACGCGCTGCGTACGCCCGCGCCGATCGAGTCCATCAGGTCCTCGACGCCGGGGCGGGCCGGGTCCAGGTACATCCGGGAGGACGAAATGCCCTCCTCGAACAGGGCCTTGCGGGCCCGGTCGAAGGCCGACTCGGTGGCCGTGCGCAGCCGGACCGCGCGCGCCGAGGCCATCCCGAAGCTCTCCTTGTACAGCCGGCCCTCGCCGTCGCGGTAGGCGTCGCCCGGTGATTCGTAGGTGGCCGCGAACCACGACCCCACCATCACGTTCGACGCCCCCGCCGCCAGCGCCAAGGCGACGTCGCGCGGGTGTCGCACGCCGCCGTCGGCCCAGACGTGGCGACCGAACCGGGCCGCCTCGGCGGCGCATTCCGCGACGGCGGAGAACTGTGGACGGCCGACGCCGGTCATCATCCGGGTCGTGCACATCGCGCCGGGACCGACGCCGACCTTGACGATGTCCGCGCCCGCCTCGATCAGATCGCGGACACCCTCCACGGTGACCACGTTGCCCGCCACGACCGGTACGGGCGGGTCGAGCGCCCGGACCGCGCGCAGCGCTCGGATCATCTGCTCCTGGTGACCGTGCGCGGTATCCAGGACCAGGGTGTCCACGCCCGCGTCGAGCAGGCTCCGGGCCCGGCGCGCCACCTCGTTGGTGATGCCGATCGCGGCGGCCACCCGCAGCTGCCCGCGCGCGTCCACGGCCGGTGTGTACAGGGTCGAGCGCAGCGCGCCGGTGCGGGTCAGTACGGCCACCAACCGGCCGTCGGCGTCCACGATCGGCGCGAGCTTGTGCCGGCCCTCGTAGAGCCGGTCGAACGCCTCGCGCGGGTCCACCCCGTCCGGCAGGGTGAGCAGGTCGGTGGACATCACCCGGGCGAGTTGCGCGAACCGGTCCACGCCCACACAGTCCGCCTCGGCGACCACGCCGACCGGCCGCCCGCCCTCGGTGACCACCACCGCGCCGTGCGCCCGCTTGGGCAGCAGGTTCAGCGCCTCGCCGACGGTGTCGGTGGGGGCCATCGTGATCGGGGTGTCGTAGACGAGGTGCCGGGCCTTGACCCAGGCGGTCACCTCGGCGACCACGTCGACCGGGATGTCCTGCGGGATCACCGCGAGTCCGCCGCGCCGGGCGATGGTCTCGGCCATCCGGCGACCGGCCACCGCGGTCATGTTGGCCACCACCACGGGGATGGTGGTGCCGGTTCCGTCCGAGGTGGTCAGGTCCACGTCCAGGCGCGAACCCACGCCGGAACGCGACGGGACGAGGAAGACATCGCTGTAGGTGAGGTCGTGGGGCGCTACCTGGTCGTGGAGGAATCTCATGCCGCGGAACGTACCCAGCCGCACGGTGGATATCGATCTTCCCGAGCCCCGGACCGAAACCGCACCGAACGGCCGGCCGGCCGGCCGAGCACCGAAACCGCCCGGCGCCGGCCCACGTCACCGCACGTCAGCTCGCCAACACGGTCAGGTCCAGGCGGCGCAGCCGTTCCGGGTCGGCCAGGATGTCGATGGTGACGATCCGGCGCCGCGCGATGGTGAAGGCGAGCACCGACATCGGCTGCCCGGCGACGATCGACACCACCCCCGCCGTGCCGTTGATCAACGCCGGTCGTGCCACATCGGCCAACCGGGCGAAGGCGAGCGCGTTTCCGGCCACCTCCGCCGCACCACGCACCACACCGCCCGGGCGCAGCGCGCCGCCGTCGGCCCGGGCCACCACGTCCGGGTCCAGCACCGCGACCAGCGCGTCGAAGTCGCCGCCACGCGCGGCGGCCAGGAACGCGTCGACGACCTCCCGCTGCACCGCGAGGTCGCCGTCCGGCGCGGGCGCCGCGCCCTGTACCCGACGCCGCGCCCGGCTGGCCAACTGCCGCGCCGCAGCCGGGGTTCGATCCACGATCGGCGCGATCTCGTCGTACGGCACCGCGAACAGGTCGTGCAGGACGAACGCCAACCGCTCGGCGGGGGCCAACGTCTCGAGCACCACGAGCAGGGCAAGACCGACCGAGTCGGCCAACATCACCTCCTGTTCGGGATCGCCGCCCGACATCGCGGTGACGATCGGGTCGGGGACGTGTACCCGCGCGTCCAGGGACTCCTCGCCGCGCGACCGACGCGAGCGCAGCATGTCCAGGCACACCCGACCGACCACCGTGGTCAGCCAACCGGCCAGGTTGTCCACCGCGTTCGGGTCGGAGCGGCTGAGTTTGAGCCAGGTCTCCTGGAGGGCGTCGTCCGCCTCGCTCAGCGAGCCGAGCATCCGGTAGGCCACCGCCGACAGATGGCCCCGGTGCGCTTCGAAACGTTCGGCCAGGAAGTCGCGCTCGTTCATGGGTTTCACCTCGTTCTCCGGCGGTCGCGTCCGTCGGTTCCCGTCGCGACCCTCGGTGCCATGACGTAGCCGGCCCGGCCGATGTGACACGGGGTGGGTCGAGGCCCGGGAAGCGTGGGCGCAGGGTGGTCGGCGAGCGGCGGGCCGCGGAAATCGGTACGGGCCGGCTGTCACATTCGGGTGCGCCGATCCGTCAAGGCGGTGACGAGGCGGGGACGAAGCGGCGAAGCGGGGACGAGAGCGAACCGGGGCGGAACGTACGCCGCGATCGGTTCGGTTGCCGCCGGGCCCGGGACTCCCGGCGTCCGCCCGCACATCTCGACATCTCGAACGCGCCCACCGCCGGCGCCCGATCATCCCATTCCGCATGCCCTGAGGAGATTTGTCATGTCTGCCATCGACTCGGCCGCGAGCCGAGCAAAACCCGGTGTCGGCACCGGCGCGATCCTGGCCTTCCTGTGCCTGGGCCAGTTCATGGTGTTCCTCGATGTGTCGATCGTGAACCTGGCCCTGCCGTCGATCAAGGACGGCCTGGACATGTCCGAGGTCAGCCAGAACTACATCGTCACGGCGTACGGCACCGTGCTCGGTGGCTTCCTGCTGCTCGGCGGGCGACTTGCGGACTCCTTCGGGCGACGCCGACTGCTCCAGGCCGGTTTTGTGGTGTTCGCGCTCGCGTCGCTGGCCTCGGGCCTGGCTCAGAACGGCACGATGCTGATCACCGCGCGCGGGTTCCAGGGCCTCGGCTCGTCGATGATCGCGCCGGCCGCGCTGTCCATCCTGACCAGCACGTTCCCCGAGGGCGCCGAGCGCAACAAGGCGCTGGGCATCTGGGGTTCGCTCGCCGGGATCGCCTCGATCCTGGGCGTCATCCTGGGTGGTGTCCTGGCCGACGGGCCCGGTTGGGAGTGGATCTTCTGGATCAATGTGCCGATCGGTCTCGGCGTCGCGGCCCTGGCGCCGAAGGTACTGCCGGAGAGTGTGGCCGAGGAGCGCGCGGGGCGGTTCGACCTGGCCGGCGCGATCACCCTCACGAGTGGACTGCTGCTGCTGATCTTCACCCTCGGCGAGGCCACCACCGTGGGCTGGGGCACCGCCCGGACCATCGGCAGCCTGAGCGGCGTGTTCGTCCTGCTGGCCGCCTTCGTCGCGATCGAGGCGCGGGCCGCGGCGCCGATCCTGCCGCTGCGGGTGTTCCGGCTGCGCACGATGCGTACCGCGAACCTGTCCGCGATCCTGGTGTTCGGCATGTTCGGCGCGATGTTCTTCTTCGCCAGTCTGTTCATGCAGAAGGTCTACGACTATTCGCCGTTGAAGGCGGGCTTCGCATATGTACCGCTGGCCGTGAGCGTCGCGATCGGCGCCGGAGTCGCGTCGGGGCTGATCACCAAAATGGCCGCGCGGCCCGTACTGATCGCCGGGCTTGGGATCACCACGGTCGGTCTGCTGCTGCTGTGGCGGGCCCCGCTGGACGGGAGTTATGCGATCGACCTGCTGCCCGCGTTCGTGGCGTTGGGCCTGGGTTGCGGAATGTGCTTCGTGACGCTGCAGATCGCCGCGTTCGTCGGGATCGGCGAGGAGGAGGCGGGGATGGGTGCCGGGTTGATCAACACCAGCCAGGAGGCGGGCGGCGCGCTCGGGCTCGCGGTGGTGGCGACGATCGCGTACAGCGGCTTCGCCGGCGACATGGCGGCGGCCGGTGGCAACGTACACCGGATCCGCGAGGCGCAACTGGCGGTCAACCACGACGCGTTCCTGTCCGCGGCCTGCTTGGGGGCGGTCGCGCTGCTGTTCGCGGCGTTGCTGATGCCTCGGGGGAAGGGGTCGATGAGTTCGACGGTGGCGGGTGCGGGTGCGGGTGCGGGTGCGGGCGTGAGTCCGGCACGGTCGGCGTCGGAGGCGTCGGAGGCGTCGGAGGCGTCGGCCAACCATTTGCCGGTTGGTCACGCGCTAGCATCGGACCATGACGATTCGTAGCGCAACCGCTCAGTGGCAGGGCACCATCCTGGAGGGTGCCGGCACCATTCGTACCGGTAAGGGCGGCCTGCAGGGCGCCTATTCGTTCAAGTCCCGCTTCGAGGAGGGCGAGGGCACCAACCCCGAGGAACTGATCGGCGCCGCGCTCGCGGGCTGCTACTCGATGGCCCTGGCCAAGGGCCTGGGCGACGCGGGCTTCCCGGCCACGTCGGTGGACACCACCGCCAAGGTGCACCTGGTCGCGGTCGAGGGCGCGCCGACGGTGACCCGGATCGACCTGGAGACCGCGGTCGTGGCGGCCGGGCTCGACGAGGCGGAGTTCCTCAAGATCGCCGATGTCACCAAGCAGAACTGCCCGATCTCGCGGCTGCTTTCGCCGGGTACGGAGATCACCCTGACGGCCTCGCTGGGCTGAGTCCCCGCTCGGACGGCGGCGGGGGCGGCGGTGCGCACCGGTTCTCTACGATGACCGCATGCGTGAACCGACTCCCTCGCCGTCGCCGCTCGACTGGCGGGCCGCCGCGTCGTCCGGCGTGCACCTGGTCACCCTGTGGGACGCGGGCGGCCTGCTGTGCCGCGCCGTCCGGGGCGGCGCGGGCGACGCCGTGGTGGTCGCCCTGCACCGACGCGCGGCCGACGGCGAACCGCAGGCCCTCTATGCCACGATCGGCCCGGATGGGGTTCGCGAGACGCTGGTCGAGAACGTGCCCGGGACCACTCCCGAACTGTGCGCCGGCCCGGACGGGACGCCCTGGGTCCGGATGGTGCTCCTTCTCGACGGCTCGGACCAGGAGCCCGACACGGTACTGCCGTTGCGCGGTCGCGGCGATTGGCCCGAGCCGCCCCGGACCACCGCGTTCGCGGGCGAGTTCGTCGGCTGGGTCGGCGACCGGGCGTTCTGGCACGTCGACGACGTCTTCGATACCGACAAGCCGTCCCGGGTACAGGCGGTGGATCTGGACCACGGGCCGAAGGGGCCGCGGCTGCGCTTCCGGCGTCCGGTACGGCTGCCACTGCCGCAGTCGGCGGACGCCGTGGTGTGCGTCGACGGGACGCATCCGGCCGTACTCGCCGTCGACGCCGACCCGGACGGGCCGGCATGGCTGCGTATCCTTGCGCCCGACACGCTGAGCGTGGTCCGGGAGACGCCGGTCACCCGGGATGCCGACGAGGCGCATCTGGTACTGGCCGAGGCGCACTCCGACGGCAGCGCGCTGCTCTACGGGGTCGCCGCGGACGGGCGAGTCGACGCGATCCACCTGGCCGCCGACGGGACCCGGACCACCACACCGGCGGGTCGGCTGCCGGGCGAGCCCTTCTCGGTGTGGCCGATCCGCGCACCGGGACGACACGCGCTGCGCTTCCGAACGGAGGACGCCGGCGGGTTGTTGGTGCCGGGAAGTACGGACGGGGGCGCTCCGGCGGCGCTGTGGATCGGCACCGAGGACGCCTGCCACTTCCGCGACACGATCGGCGGACGCGAGGTGCGGTTGGCTGATGCCGATTGGGGTCGACCGACAGTGGTCGGTGCCGTCGCGAACGCCGAGGGCCATGTGTTGGTTCTGGCCCCGGAGGACGACCCACACCGCCTGGCACTGCTGTTCGTCTGATCGAAGCGCCGACTGGGCGCGGGGCCTGGCGACTACCGTCGGGAGCGGGACAGTCACGTGGCCTGAGCGCTGGGAAGCGGCTTGCGGGCCAACAGGTAGGCGTGCTGCGTCGGTCGCACACCCTCGCCGGGAACGGGCTCCTGGATCGTCCGGGCCTGCATGGCCGGCCCCGACGCGGTGACCAGGTCGGCGATCCGCTCGGGTGGTCGCCGATGGAAGTCGAGTGCCACCGCGTGCCCGAACGCCTCGGTCAGCCGCAGTGGTTCGTCACCGACCTGGAAGGCGAGCAGCAGATAGCCGCCGGGGGCCAGGGCACGCTCGAACCCGGCGAACACGCCCGGCAGTTCCTCGACCGGGACGTGGATGATCGAATACCACGCGACGAGTCCACCGAGGCTGTCGTCGGCCAGGTCGAGCGCGGTCATCGAGCCCACCTCGAAGCGCAACTCGGGGTGCTCCCGCCGAGCGAGCGCAACCATCTCCGGCGACAGGTCGATCCCGAACACCCGCACGCCCAACCCGTGCAGATGGGCGGCGATCCGCCCGGGCCCACACCCGATCTCCGCGACCGGCCCGCCGCCGTCCCCGGTAGCCCGCACGAGTTCGGCGAAGGTGGCGAGTTGGGCCCGGTCCAGTGGCTTGGCGGCGAGTTCGTGCCGGGCCCGGTCGGCGTATTCGGAGGCGATGGCGTCGTAGGAGGTCCGGGTGGCACGCAGATACTCGGCTTCGATCACGCCGCAGCACGCTACCGACCGCCACCGACAGCACTGCGCTCGTACCACCCCGGTCGGGCCGACGCCTTCATCGTGCCCAAGGACCAGGCCCGCGGTTTCGTCTTCGACGTCGCCACGGGCAAGTTGAACGAGGTCGACTGAGCACCGGGCCGGCCCGCCCCCGGCTCGGACTCGATCGGGGGTGTGTCGGTCGTCGTGGGTAGTCTGGCGCGATGGGTAAGACCGTGATGTACCTGGAGATGACCTCCCGCGACGACCTCCGGCCCGCGCCCGTCGTCCCGGCGCTCGGGCTGCGCCGCGCGGATCCGCCGACGCCGATGATCCACGCCCTGCAGGCTCGGATCGGCGCGCCGTACGGCTGGCGCAGCACGACCCGAACCCTGGCCGAGTGGGCGGCATTTCGGACCGAGCACCCACTGCTCGAGTCCTGGCTGATCACCCACGACGGGGATACCGCCGGCGTCGGCAACCTCGAACCCCAGCCCGGTGGCAACGTGGAGATCGCCACGTTCGGTCTGCTCCCGGAATACGTCGGCAAGGGCCTCGGCGGCCACGCGCTGACTCTGGTCCTCGACCAGGCCTGGCGCACCACTCCGCTCACCCCGACCGAGCCGGTGCGCCGGGTCTGGCTGCACACCTCCTCGCAGGACCACCCCAACGCCCTCCTCAACTACCGCGCGAGGGGCTTGCGCCCGTACGGGATGGAGGCTCGCGGGTAGGTGCCGAGACCTCCCGGGCGCGGCCCGGCCGGTGGCTTGGCCCGTTCCCGGTCGGCGCGCGCGTGCGGTTCGGGTGCGGGGGTTCAGCAGGCGAAGGGGTCGGTTGGGTCGGTCGCGTCGCTGGGGTGGGTCGGGCCGGAGGGGCGGGGCAGGGTCGGGGCGGTTCGGCCGGGCGATGTCGGTGCCATCGGCGGCCCGACGTCGGAGCGGGATGCCGGGCCGGCCGGCGGTGCGCCGGGGGTTGCCGAAGTCGGGCCGGACGGTGGGGTGGTGTCGGTGGATTGGGTCGCCCCGACGGGCACGGCGAGGTGCGCGGCCGGGGCCGGCCCGGAGCCGGGTGGCGTTGCCTCGGTGTCCAGCGCCGGGTTCTCCTCCTCCGCCGGCGCGAGTTCGGCTGCCTGATCGCGTTGGGCTCGGAGTTTGGCTGCGATCGTGTCGGTGCGGGCTCGTAGGGCGGTGGTGCGTTCGGCTGCCGTTGAAGAGTCGGCCGGCGCGGTGACCACGGCCACGCCCTTGGCTCGGGCCGTGGCCACCAGGCTGTCCGCCACCGCCGTCTGGCGGGCCGTCAGGGCCGTGGCGAACAGGCTTGCGCGTAGCGTCTTTTGCCGGCCCAGGTGGCCTCGGTAGGTGATCTCGCAGGGCACCGGCACGCTGTCGAGGCGGCGGTCGTCGGCCTGTTCCAGCGATGCCAGGACGACCGTGAGCAGGCCCTCGACCACCTTCGTGACCGCCCACTTGCGTCCCGGCAGCGGCGGCAGCACCTCGCGGATCCGGTCCACCTCCGCGTCGAGCGCGGCCGTGGTCATCGCACCGAAGGCGTCGTGCACGGTCAGCCGGACCACCTTCTCCCACGGGATGTCCTCCCCGTCGAAGCCGATCGTGTCCGGCCCGAACCGCACCGCGCCCAGGCCGTCCAGTAGGCGCAGCGGTCGCGCGGTGAGCGCCGGGACCTTCGGGTGCCGGCACACCAGGGCGCCCAGCGAGAACTCCCAGGCCGCCGTGGCCGGCACGGCCGGCGCCGGCAGCGCGTCCAGGGTCACCCGTACCCAATCCCCCGACACGACGCTCGCCCGGCCGGCGCCGATCCGGCTCCCCACCACCGTCCGCCCCGACGCCGCCGCGGAGCCCATCGCCCCACCGATGCCCCGCAGTTGATCACGTATCGCCACGTCCCCGTGTCCCCTCGCCGTACGTCCTACGCCACCCGTCCATGATCACCTTAATCGCAGGGTCCCCGTCGGATTGGCGCAGCAATGGCACCCCATGGCGCTTGATCGCGCCAGATGGCGCGATGCGATGTGATTCTGACATCACTAATGGCTCGCTATGACGCCATCTTCGTGCCATGATGGCGTCATGGACCTCACGCCGTACGTCGACAACCTCCGTCGCGAGCTCGCCACCGCCGCCGCGGTGGCAGGTGGCGCCGAGGCCCGGATCCTGGTCGAACGCCTCACCGCCCCGCTGGAATCGGCCGCCCGACTGACGTTGCTGAACGCACTGTCCGCCGCCATGGCCGAGGTCACCGGCGAGTTGGCGCCAGGTTCGGTGGACATCCGGCTGCGGGGGCTCGACCCCGAGTTCGTGGTGACGGCCCCGCCGCCCCAGGACGAGTACGCGGCACCGGACGAACGTGAGCGGGCACCGAGCGGCGCACCCACGCCGTCGAGCCCCTCGGCCACGCCGTACTCCGCGGCCGGCAACGACGGCGGCATGGCCCGGATCAACTTCCGCCTGCCCGCCCACCTCAAGTCCCGGATCGAGGAGGCCGCCGCACGGGAGGGCCTGTCCGTCAACGCCTGGCTGGTCCGCGCCGTGGCCGCCGCCGACACCCCGACCAGCACCGCCAGGCCTCCCCGGGGCGGAGGCCCGGCGCTCGACGCGCACACCGAATTCCGAATACCCGACCAGAGCACCACTCGATACCCCTTGACCCCTTAGCTCTCGCGCAGTCAGAGGACAGCCTCGCCATGCCCACCTTCCCCACCCCCGAGCCGATATCCGCCACCGTCGAGTTCGACATGGGCTCCGCCCGGATCACCGCGAGCAAGCGCACCGACACCGTCGTCGAGGTACTGCCCGCCGACGTCACGGACGAGTTGGACGTACGCGCGGCGCAGCGGACCTCGGTCACCTGCGCCGACGGCCGGCTGCTGGTCAAGGGCCCCAAGGAGCGCTCCCTGTTCGGCCGGAGCGGCTCGATCGAGGTCGTCGTCGAGCTGCCGGCCGGCTCCGACGTCCGGGCCGGCACCCCGGTGGCCGACTTCACCTGTGTCGGTCCGCTCGGCGCCTGCCGGTTCAAGACCTCCGTCGGCGTGATCCGGATCGACATCGCCGAGTCCCTGTACGCCCGTACCGACCACGGCGCGATCCAAATCGGCCACGTCGCCGGCGACGCCGAGGTCTCCGGCGCCGGCCGGATCGAGATCGGCACCGTCGGCGGCACCGCGGCGGTCAAGAACGCCAACGGCGAGACCACGATCGGCGAGGTCGCCGGCGACCTGCGGATCACCTCGTCCAACGGCCGGATCGACGTCGGCCTCGCCCACTCCGGCGTCGACGCCAAGTGCGCCAACGGCGCGATCCGGATCGACGAGGTGGCCCGAGGGCAGGTGCACCTGCGGACCGGCGCGGGCGATCTCGAGGTCGGCATCCGCGAGTCCACGGCGGCCTGGCTGGACGTGCAGACCCGGATGGGCAGCGTGCGCAACACGCTCGGCGTGACGGAAAGCCCCGACCGCACCGAGGAGACCGTCGAGGTCCGCGCCCGCACCGCCCTCGGCCACATCGTGATCCGCCGCGCCTGACCGGATCGGACCGGACCCAGTCGGACCTGATCAAACCGGATCCGACCGAATCGAACCGAATCAAAGAGCCACGACTCGAAGGGATACGACTGCCATGACTTCGACTTCCGAAACCCCCGGAACCCACGGAAGCCCCCGGACCTCCGAGTCCGCCGCGACCCGCCACCGCGCGTCCGCGATCTCCGCCGTCGGGTTGTCCAAGTCGTACGGCGACAAGCTCGTGCTGGACGGTGTCGACCTGGACATCCCCGAGGGCACCGTCTTCGCGCTGCTCGGGCCCAACGGCGCGGGCAAGACCACCACCGTGCAGATCCTGTCCACACTGATCGCCGCGGACGCCGGGGAGGCCCGGGTCGCCGGGCACGACCTGGTACGCGAGGCCGACGCGGTACGCCGATCGATCGGCGTCACCGGCCAGTTCGCCGCCGTGGACAACCTGCTCACCGCCCGGGAGAACCTGATCCTGATGGCGGACCTGCAACGCCTGGGCCGGATCGAGGGTCGGCGCCGCGCCGACGATCTGCTCGCGCGCTTCGACCTCACCGACGTCGCGAACAAGACCGTGGTCACCTTCTCCGGCGGCATGCGGCGCAAGCTCGATCTGGCGATGACCCTGGTCGGCAACCCCCGGGTGATCTTCCTCGACGAGCCGACCACCGGCCTCGACCCGCGCAGTCGGCGAGTGATGTGGGAGATCATCCGCGGTCTGGTCGCCGACCACGGCGTGACCATCCTGCTGACCACACAATACCTGGACGAGGCCGACCAACTCGCCGACCGGATCGCCGTACTCGACCACGGCCGACTGATCGCCGAGGGCACCGCCGACGAGCTCAAGCGGCGCATCCCGGGCGCGCACGTCCGGCTCCGTTTCGCCGATCAGCACCGACTCGACGCCGCCGCCGACCTGTTCCGCGACACCACGCGCGACGAGGAGGCGCTGACCCTGCGCATCCCCGGCGACGCGGGCATCCCCACACTGCGCGCGATCCTCGACGCGCTCGACGACGCGTCGATCCCCGCCGAGGAACTCACCGTGCACACCCCCGACTTGGACGACGTCTTCCTCACCCTCACCGGCCGGCCGCAGACGGCCGACCGGGTGCCGAGCCCGCGAAAGGAAGCCCTGCGATGAGCACCATGTCCTACGCGGTCACCGATTCGGCCACGATGTTGCGCCGCAATCTGCGACACGCGCTGCGCTATCCGTCGGTGACCGTCTCGGTCGCCGTGATGCCGATCATGATGTTGCTGCTGTTCAACTACGCCTTCGGCAACGCCCTCGGCGCCGGCATCGGCAACACCCCCACCGGCGACACCAAGTACATCGACTACGTCGCGCCCGGGATCATCCTGATGACCGCGACCGCCGGCTCGGTGTCCACCGCGATCGCGGTCTGCGTCGACATGACCGAGGGCATCGTCAACCGGTTCCGCACGATGTCCATCTCCCGGGCCGCGTTCCTGACCGGACACGTGCTGGGCAGCGTGCTCCAGACGCTGGTCAGCCTGGCCCTGGTGATCGGCACCGCACTCGCACTGGGCTTCCGGCCGAACGCCACGCCGATCGAGTGGCTGGCCGCGATCGGTCTGCTCACCCTGTTGGCCTTCGGCCTCACCTGGCTGGCGGCCGGTATCGGTCTGGTCGCCAAGAACCCGGAGACGGCGAGCAACGTCCCGTTGCCGTTCATGTTCCTGCCCTTCCTCGGCAGCGCCATCGTCCCGACGGACTCGATGCCCACCGGACTGCGCTGGTTCGCCGAGTACCAGCCGTTCACGCCGATCATCGAAACCCTGCGCGGGCTGCTGGTCGGCACCGGGATCGGCAACAACGGGCCGATCGCCCTCGCCTGGTGCGTCGGCTTGGCCGTGGTCGGGTACGTCTGGGCCCGTCGTACCTTCACCAAGGCGCTCTGAAGGCGAGCCCATTCGCAGCATCGAGTCGAAGCACCGAATCGAAACACCAAATCGAAGCACCGGATCGAAGTACCGGATCGAAGTACCGAAAAGCACTCTGACCAGGTACTTGCATGGCGAGCTGCATGGCACACTGCAACGTGACTCGCATGGCAATCCGCACGGGAAGCCGCGACCCGATCCGCTCGGCAGGACGCCCCCGATCCAGCCCCGAACAGGTGCCGCCGCACCCACGTGAGCGTGGCCGCCGCAGTCCGGCAGGGAACCCGGACCGCAACGGCCACGCTCGCGGCCGGGTCGAGGCGAGGACGCCTCCGCTCACACGTCCCGGCGCTCGATCGCCCACCCGGCCACGGCCAGCGCCACACCCAGCCAGACCAGGCACACCACACACGCGCCCGCCGTCGACGGGCGGTCGGCCGCAGGCGGACCGGTCGTACTGCTCAGCGCCTGGAACGCGGCCTGGAGGGTGCGCCGCTTGGCGCCGTCGCCGGCCGCCTCGGTGAGCATCGGGGTGACGAAGAACAGGCCGAACAGGGCCGCGATCGCGCCCGCCGTATGCCGCACGATGATGCCCAGGGCCAGCCCGATCAGCGCGATCACCGTGACGAACGCACCGGCGGTCAGGACCGCGCGCAGCACGTGCGGCGCGCCGAGCCCGACGTTCAGGTGCTTGTCGGCCAGGATCGCCTGTCCCAGGAAGAATGTGGCGAACGCGATCACCTCGCCGACCAGCAGCGTGGCCGCGCCGACCACCGCGACCTTGGCGGTGAACACCCGGCGCCGCCGAGGTACGGCGGTGAACGTGGTCCGGATCAGCCCCGACCCGTACTCCGAACTGCCCGTGAGCACCCCGAGCGTGCCCACCGCGAGCACCACCACGTAGTAGCCGCCGCTGAACCCGAACCGGACCGGATCGAACCCGGCCCGGCGCTCCGCCGACATCCCGTCCCAGTCCGCGACCAGATTGCCCAGGTCGAACGCGCCGAGCCCGAGCGCGGCGAGTGCGGACAGCAGCACGGTCAGATACGTCGAGCGCAACGTCCGCAACTTGATCCACTCCGCCGCCAGCACGCCGCGCGGCACCAGGAGCCCCTTCATCGACCCACCCCCTTGCCGGCGGCACCCGCAGCACCCGCAGCACCGGCCGCGCCGCCCGCACCCGCCGCCCGGTGCACCACCTCCTGCTCGGTGATCCGCAAGTACGCCTCCTCCAACGACCCCTGCCGGGCCGCCAGTTCGTGGATCACCAGGCCGTGCGCGGCGGCCAGCTCGCCGATCCGGGTGAACGCCAACTCGGCGACCGCGAGCGCGCCGTCCGGCTCGACCGTCACCTGCGCGCCCTCCCCGGTCAGCACCCGGGCCAGCGCATCGCCCTGCGGCGAGCGCACCAGCACGTCGCCGCGCGAGCCGTCCCGGACGAACTCGGCCATCTCGGTATCCACGATCACCCGCCCCCGTCCGAGCACGATCACGTGGTCCGCGGTCAGTGCCATCTCGCTCATCATGTGGCTGGACACGAACACCGTGCGCCCCTCCGCCGCCAGGTCGCGCAGCAACATCCGGATCCACCGCACACCGTCCGGATCCAGGCCGTTGACCGGCTCGTCGAACAGCAGCACACCCGGCTCGCCGAGCAGCGCGGCGGCGATCCCGAGCCGCTGTCGCATGCCCAGCGAGAAACCGCCCACCCGCCGCCGCGCCACCTCGGTCAGACCGGTCCGGTCCAGTACCTCGCCGACCCGGCGACGCGCGATGTCGTTGCTCGCGGCGATGCTCGCCAGGTGGTGGTACGCGCTGCGCCCGCCCGGTACCGCGTCCGCGTCCAACAGCGCGCCGACCCGGCGCAGCGGCCGGTCGAAGGCACGGTACGGCCGCCCCTCGACCCACGCGTGGCCCGCCGTGGGCCGGACCAGGCCCAGGATCATCCGCATGGTGGTGGACTTGCCCGCCCCGTTGGGACCGAGGAACCCGGTCACCCGCCCCGGTTCGACCGTGAAGGTCAGGTCGTCCACGGCCACGCGCTCGCCGTATCTCTTGGTGAGCCCGTGTACTTCGATCATCTCTGCTCCCGGTTCCGCGTCGGCCGCCCGGCACCCGAATGCGGCGCCGTCGGCGATACGTGTCCCACCGTCTCGGTTCGGCGCGGCGCCGTCGTCGGGCCGTGGTCCCGGTGCCGGGACCGGATTCGCGGGCGCGTGCGACCGTGGTCATAGGTCTCCCGAGCGATGAGCGGCGCGGGTCGACCCGCATACCCTCGACGGCATGAGATCGGAGCCGTTGCCCCCGCTGACCAAGAGGCTGCGCGCCGGGCACTGGGCCGCACTGGACGTGGTCGCCGCCCTGGTCGGCACGGCCATCGCGGTGAACCGAGTCCTGGACGCCTACCACCACTACGATCCGCACCGGCGCGGCTACGGCGAGCCGTCGACGGCCCAGTTGACGGTGACGCTGATCGCGGTGGGCGTGCTCGCCGGTGCCATGATCCTGCGCCGCTTCCGGCCCGCGCTCGCGATCTGCATCGTGGTCGCGACCTGGGCGGTCGTGGTGGGCGTGGCCGGGCAGGTGACCATCGCGCTCGCGCTGGGCGGTCCGTTCGTGGTGCTCGTGGCGATGGCCGCGGCCTACAGTGCGGCCGTGAAGTATCCGCCGCCCAACGGGGTCCCGGTGCTCGGGGTGGGGATGCTCGGCGGGGTGTTGTGGCTGTTCGGGTCGGCCGAGTTGCGGCACAATGCGCTCCTCGCGGTGCTGTTCGTGGCCATCGCGTGGGCGGTCGGCTACGCGATCGGCCGACACCGCGCGTATGCTGCCGCGCTGCGCGAGCACCACGCCGAGCTGGCCCGGTCCGAGTTCGCCGAGGAGCGGTTGCGGCTGGCGCGCGAGTTGCACGACGTGATCGCGCACAGCCTGGGGGTGGTGAACGTGCAGGCCGGGTACGGCGGTTACGTACTCGATCAGCGTCCGGAGGAAGCCCGGGAGGCGCTCGCGGCGATCCGCCGGGTCAGCGGCGAGACGATCCGGGAGATGCGCGGCCTGCTGGGTGTGCTGCGGGCCGACGGTCCGGCCGAGCGGCTGCCCGCGCCGGGCCTGGCCGACCTGCCGGCCCTGCTCGACCGGACCGCCGCCGCCGGCCTGCGGGTGGACCTGGACATCGGCGGCAGTCGGCGCGAACTGCCGCCCGGGATCGAGCTGTCCGCGTACCGGATCGTCCAGGAGGCGCTGACCAACATCGGCCGGCACGCGCGCACCGCGCAGGGGCGGGTCAGCGTCGACTACCGGGCGGACGCGCTGGCGATCGAGATCACCGATGCCGGCGTGGGCTGCGTCGCGGGCGGCCCGTCGGCGGACGAACTGCCGTACGGACACGGGCTGGCCGGGATGCGTGAGCGGGTGGGGCTGTACGGCGGCGAGTTCAGCGCGGGGCCGCTGCCGGGGCACGGGTTCCGGGTGGCCGCGGTACTCCCGCTGAGTGAGCCGGTCGGATGAGCGCGGGCACTGGCACGGGCACCGGCACTGGCACGGGTACCGGCACGAGCCCCGACGTCCGGGTGCTGGTCGCCGACGATCAGGCGCTGGTGCGCGCGGGCTTTTGCGGCATCATCGACGTGGCGCCGGGGTTCACCGTGGTCGGCGAGGCGGGCACCGGGTCGGCCGCGGTCGAACTGGCCCGCCGGGAACGGCCGGACGTGGTGCTGATGGACATCCGGATGCCGGACCTGGACGGCCTGGCGGCGACCCGGCTGATCACCGGCGCGGGCGGCCCGCCGGGCGCGCCGGGGGTGCGGGTGTTGATCCTGACCATGTTCGACCTGGACGAGCACATCTACGAGGCGCTGCGCTGCGGCGCGAGCGGGTTCCTGCTCAAGGACACCGCGCCAAAGGACCTGCTCGGCGCGATCCGGGTGGTCGCGGCGGGCGAGGCACTGCTGGCGCCGAGTGTGACCAGGCGGCTGATCGCGGAGTTCGCCGGCCGACCGGTGGGGGCGGCGGCACCTCCGCCGGCGGCCCGCACACCACCGCCGCCCGCCGCCCTGCGGGCGATCACCGCGCGCGAACACGAGGTGCTGGTACTGATCGCCCAGGGCCGTACCAATGCCGAGATCGCCCGGCATCTGCACATCACCGAGGGCACCACGAAGACCCACGTCGGCCACCTGCTCACCAAGCTCGGTGCGCGGGATCGGGTGCAGCTGGTGATCACCGCGTATCGCGCCGGGTTGGGCCCGACGACGTAGCGCCGCGCCCGGAGGGGAACCCCGGGCGCGGCGCTGCGTGGCATTCGGACTCGGTCGAGTTCAGAGGCCCAGTCGCACCTCGATCTTCGCGCCGGTGGGCACGGTCGTCATGGCGGGCAGGGTGACGGTCGCCGCCGTGCCGTCGACGCGCAGCCTGGCGCCGTGGATCGGATGCCCGTCCACCTTGACGGTGACCGACTTCGCCGGACTCGCGGTGACCAGCCGCAGGGTCTTCAGCTGGAGCTTCCCGGAGACCACCTCGACCCGGTCGGTTTGGGTGTGGTTGGCGCGGGACTGGCCGAGCGAGCCCCAGCCCTCGGCGCCGGTGAAGAACGAACGGTGGTCCTCCGGGCGGTACTTGGGCGCGAAGCCGAGTACGCCCGCCGGGCCGTCGTAGGTGTAGCCGGACAGCGCGCTCAGCAGCGACCACGACGACAACGTCCGGCCGTACCACTTGCCGCACTCGTCGTCACCGAACGGATTGCCCGACATATTGCCCAACGCGCAGACCGAGAAGTCGAGTTGCGGGTCGGTTTGCGGGGTGCGCGCCCGGCCGTCGTAGCGGTCGGAGACCGCCTTGACCATGCGCAGTCCCTCGTCCACGTGTCCGCGCTGGATGAGCGTCGCGGCGGCGGAGTACTCGAATCCGGACATCGTCTCGTCGAAGTAGAGCACGCTCTGCTTGGGCCGGTCCCCGTCGGGCCAGGTGAGCATCACCGTGCCGGCGCCGGTGTCCTCGACGAAGTTGCGGTTCTCGTGGGTCAGCGAGTACGGCTGGGTCGAGCTGCCGCCGCCGAGGAAGTCGGTCTTGAAGTTGTTGTCGTAGATGGCCTTGGCGGCCTGGTCGGTGTGCGCGCTGTCGTAGATGTCGCCGAGGCCCAGTTGGGTGGACCACCACTGGCCGAGCAGCATGTCGATCTCGACGCCGTTGCCGTAGCCGGCCACGCCGGGACGCATGTTCTCGGTGTACCAGCGCCCGTTCCACAGGGTCTTCTCCTGGGTGACCCGACCGGCGTTGTACATGCTCGCGTACAGGCTCGCCGCGGCCCGGTCGCCGGTGATGCCGGCCATCTTCGAACTCGCGTCAAGTGAGGCGAGATAGAGCGAGCCGAGCCAGGAGGAGTCGGTGCTCTGCCCGCCGTCCAGGGTGGTGTCGCCCACCCCGGTCATCACGCCGGTGTGCCGCGGGTCGTAGGTGGTCACGACCCAGTCCATGGCCTTCTTGATCCTGGGCCAGTTGGCGACCAGCCACGCGTTGTCCTTGGCGGTCAGATGGGCGCGGTACGCGGACAGGATCACGCCGGTCTGGCCGTCGATCGCCTGACTGCCGGTGAAGTCCCAGCCGTTGTTGAAGCGTTGCGGTATGCGCCCGTCGGGCTGTTGGTTGTCCAGCCACTGGCGGGTCCACAGTCGGCCGACCTCGGGCCACAACCAGGCCTGCGCCTGGGCGTATTGGAAGACGTGGGTGGGCATCCCGGGACAACACCCGACACCTTCGCGGGCGCCGAAGAAGCCGTCCTTGGCCCAGTAGACGGTGGGTGTGTGCAGTACGGCGGTGGCGGCGGTCATCCGGTCGAGGACGTAGGTGGGCAGGTTCGAGCCGTAGAGGGTGTCGTGGTAGAGCGCGGTCTGCGCGGTGAGCTTGTCCCAGTTGGCGTCGACGTGGTGGGTGACCTGGTCGGCGTCGGCCCACCAGTTGGAGTACATCTCCCCGGTGCGGCCGTCGTAGTGGGTGGCCTGCGGGAAGTTCCAGCTGAGCGCGATCGGCACCTCGGCGGACTGGCCCGGGCGCAGCGTCAGGCCGACCGACAGGGCGCCGTTGACCGTGGTGTCCGCGGCCGGACTGGCGGCGGCCCTGGGGCCGTTGAGCGTGCCCGACGCGGTGAAGCCGGCGTGCAGGCTCGCCAGGTCGGTCCAGCCCGCGGTGGCGGTGGTGTCGGGGGCGAACGCGGTGAGGTTCATGCTGCCCGCGCCGGCCGCGCCGCCCAGGTGCAGGCTCGTCCACGGGCCGCGGCCGGGGGTTCGGCCGGAGTCGACGGTGTTCTTGTTGTTCCCGTAGCCGGGCGCGGTGCTCTGGCCGGCGCCGCCGACGGCGTCGTAGCCGTTCCAGCCGACCGCGTTCTGCTGGGTGGCGAGGAGGGAGATCTTCTGTGGCTTGTCGGAGGTGTTCTTGACGGTGAATCGGTAGATCGCGGTGGGGATCGCGGAGTTCTGGGTGTCGCCGGGCAACATCGGGTTCTCGACCCGTTCGCTGACCTGGACGGGCAGTGTCGAGTCCTGGAACCGGTAGGTGGCGATGGGGTATTCGCCGGTGAACTCGAGTGCCTTGGCGCCCTGGAAGGGGCCCACGCCGGTGGTCTGGAGCGCGCGTACGACGGGGGTCTTCCCGGCCTGTTCGGTGCGCAGCGCGAAGAAGCTGTTCGGCAGCGCGCCGGCCGTGTAGTCCTCCGGGAGGTTGTTCCAACTGCCGTTGGCAAGGCGGCCGTTGGCATTGTTGATCCACCACTGCGAGCGGGCGCCGGTGCCGTCGTGCACGATGCCGGCGGCGCCGAGCGGGCCGACCGGGAAGCGGATGCCGGAGAGTTGGTCACCCTTGTAGACGGTGCTGCCGGTGGCGTGCAGGTCGGCGTACGGGCGGGCGTAGGCGATATTGCGGCCGGATTCGGTGCCGTTCGGGTCGACCGCGGCGACGCCGTAGTAGTAGGCGGTGTTCGCGGCGGCGGTGGTGTCCCGGTACGAACTGCCGGTCACCGGTGCCCGGTTCAGTCGCTGGTAGCCCTTGCCGGGCTCGGTGGAGCGGTACACGTTGTAGCCGGCGATTCCCCGGTCGGCGACCTTCGTCCAGCCGACGTTCACCCCGGCCGCGTCCGGCCGTTCGGCCTTTCCGCCGAGCGGCATGGGGGCGACGTTGGCGCGGACGTCGTCGACGGTGATGTGGCCCCAGCCGCCGGTGGAGGCGTCCACCACCTTGATCATCACCCGCTTGCCGACGTAGGCGCTCAGGTCGAGCACGCGGTAACGCATGGTTTCGCTGTTCTCGCCCTGGGTGCGCGCGAGTTCGGCGCCGCAGCCGTATTCGGCGGCCGGATCGTACGCGCACACCGCGACGTAGGTCTCGGCGCTGTTCCCGCCGCCGACCAGCATCGACACGGCCGGTCGGGACAGGGTGAAGTCGGGCGAGACGACCACGCCGGTGTAGCCGTCGTTCGGGGTGTCGGTCGGGCTTTCCAGCGTCGAGAGGTACCACGTGCCCTGCTTGTTGTAGGGCGTGGTGGGCCGGTTGTGGAAGGTGGCACGGTTGCTGACGAGGTTGCCGAACGAGCCGGCCGCGACGCGCCAGTTGCCGAGTGTGCCGGATTCGAAGTCGGCGGTGAAGGCCGGGGCGGCGGCGGACTCGGCGGCTGCGGTGGGGACTTGGAGGGTGCCGCCGAGGGTCGCGGTGAGCGCGGCGACGGCGAGCAGGGCGGTGCGGGATCGGCGGCTCGCGTGGCCGGGTCTGCGGAGGGAGCCGAACGGGGGTCTGCGCATGAGGACCTTCCGGGAGGACAAGCGGAGAGGTGAGTGGTGCGCCGGTGTTGCCGGTCGGTGATCGGTGATCGCCGACCGGTGCTGGTGATCGGTGGTGCCGGTTGGTGCCGGACCGGGACCACCCCGTATGCAGGTCGGGGTGGGCCCGGGATCAGGGGGACGCGTGGGTGGCGTCCGGGGGTGCCTCGTTGCCGCGGCGTTCGACGCTGCGTCAGCAGGAGGTCTTGTAGACGTACTTGGCGATCTCCGGCTGCGTCATGTTGTCCTTGGTCAGGACCACGTAGCCGGTGTCGATCTTCTTGGTCGTGGGCTTCCCGTCGAGGGCCGCCGCGGCCTGCTGGACGGCCTGCTTGCCCATGTCGAGCGGCTGCTGCACCACGAGGGCCTGGACCACGTCCTTGCGCACGTCGTCCAGGATCGGCTCGGAGGTGTCGAAGCCGACCACCTTGATCCGGCCCGTGGCGCCCGCGTTCCGGACGCCGGTGGCCACCCCCTCGACCTCCTGCGTGCTGACCGCGAACACCCCGCCGAGGTCCGAGTTGGCGGCCAGCACCGCGCTGAACTTCGAGGTGGCACCGGCCGGTTCGCTGCCGCTGTACTGGGTGTCGAGCAGCTTGACGCCCGGGTGCTTCTTCATCTCGTCCTCGAAGCCCTTTTGTCTGGCGTCGGTGGTGGAGATGCCGGGCTTGGCGCCCATCACCATCACCTTGCCCTTGTCCGCGACCTGTGCGGCCAGGGTCTGCGCGGCCAGCATCCCGCCGGCGTAGTTGTCCGAGGCGATCGTGGACACGGCCAGGCTCTCGTCGTCGGCCTTGGAGTCGACGAACACGATCTTGATGCCGCGCGCCTTGGCCTTGGTCAACGGCGGCACCATCGCCTCGCCCGCCATCGGGGACACGATGATCACGTCCGGCTTCTGCGCGATGACCGCGTTCAGGATCGGGGTCTGGCTCTGCGGGCTGTAGTCCTTGCCGCCCTGGGCGTCGAACTTGAATCCGGCGCTCTCCGCCTCGCCGCGCGCACCGCAGGTCAGGGACGTGAAGAACGGGTTGCCGGCCATGCCCTGGACGTAGACGATCGAGCGCTTCCCGCCCCCGCCCGCGTCCTTCGTGTCGTCGGCGGAACATCCGGTGGCGGCCAGGGTGATGCCGGCAAGCAGGGCGATCGAGGTCGAAACGGTCTTCTTGGCGGACTGTGCGCGCATGGCGAACTCCAGGCAGGGCGAAGGGGAATGGGACGGGCGTACCGGCTGTCGACCGAGCGGGGGTCAGCCGCGGTTCTGGGTGGTGCGCTTGACCTGGTCCAGGTAGACCGCGAAGACGAGGACGCTGCCGATCGCGACGTCCTGCCAGAAGGTCTGCACCTTGAGGATCACGAAGCCGTTCTGCAACACGGCGGGCAGGAAGACCCCGATCACGGTGCCCGCGATGGTGGCGGTGCCGCCGAACAGGCTGGTCCCGCCGATCACGACCGCGGTGACGGCCTGGAGGTTGTCGGTGGTGTGGCCCGCGATGTTGGCGCTGGCGAACAGCGCGAGGTCCATGAACCCGGCCAGGCCCGCGAGCAGTCCGGCGAGCGCGTACACCTTGATCAGGTGCCGGTCGACGTGGATGCCGGCCCGGCGGGCGGCCTCGGGGCCGGAGCCGACGAACAGCGTGTACCGGCCGAATCTGGTCTGGGTCAACACGATCCAGCCGACCGCGGTGACCAGTACGGCGACCACGACCAGCCACGGCACGACGCCGAACAACTTGCCCAGGCCGACCGTCTCGTAGAGCGAAGAGGGCACACCCGCGAGGTCGTTGCCGCCGGTGGAGATCTTGGCGATGCCCAGCGCGACGCCCATCGTGCCGAGCGTGGCGATCAGCGAGGGGACCTTGGCCTTGGTGACCAGGAAGCCGTTGACGCAGCCCCAGAGGGCCCCGGCGACCAGGGCCACCACCAGGCCGACCAGGATCACGGTCGGGCCGGCGTCGGCGCTGTCCGCCTTGCCGCCCGCGACCGCGGTCATCGCCTTGAGCGACACGACGGACGCGAAGACCAGGGTCGAGCCGACGGACAGGTCGATCCCGGCGGTGGCGATCACGAACGTCATCCCGACGGACACGACCATCAACACGGACGCGACGGTGAACACGGTCTGGATGTTGTACGAGCTGAGGAAGGCGTCGGGCGAGGCGATCCCGAACACGACGACCATGGCGACCAGGGTCGTGGTGAGGTAGAGCAGCGAGCTGGTCAGCAGCTTGCGGCGGGCCAGGGCCAGCCGGGTGAGGTCGTCGGGCTCGGCGGCGGCGCCGGGCGCGGGCGCGGTCTTGACGGTGTCGGTCATCGGGTCACTCACTCCGAGGCGGCTGAGGTGGTGGCTGCGGCGGCGTTCGCCGCGTGCGGGGATCGACCGGTGGACTCCGCGATGTGGGTATGCGACAGGACGCCCGTCATCGCGGCGACGAGGTCCTCGGCACTGGCGTCGCCGGCGGCGAATCGGGCCACCCGGCTGCCGCGGCGCAACACCTCGACCCGGTCCGAGACTTCCAATACCTGCGGCATGCTGTGGCTGATCAGCACGACGGCGATGCCGTTGTCCCGCACTCGTCGGATCAGGTCGAGCACGCGGCGCGTCTGGACCACGCCCAGGGCCGCGGTGGGCTCGTCCATGAACACGACACGTTTGGCCCAGGTGACCGCCCGACAGATGGCCACGCTCTGCCGTTGGCCGCCGGACAGCGTGCCCACGGGCGCCTCGACATCGGCCAACGACACGCCCAGGGCCGCGAGTTCGCGTACGCAGGCGTCGCGCATCGCGGTCTTGTCGAGGAACCCGAGCCGGCCGAGCGGACCGCTGCGGGTGAGCTCGCGGCCCATGAACAGATTGGCGGCGGAGCCCAGCGCCAGGGCCAGTGCAAGGTCCTGGTACACGGTCTCGATGCCCGCCGTCTGGGCGGCGAACGGCGAGGCCAGGGTGACCGGTTCGCCGTCGATGAGCAGCTCGCCGGAGTCCGGTTGCAGAGCCCCGGAGAGGGTTTTGACGAGCGTACTCTTGCCCGCGCCGTTGTCCCCGATGAGCGAGACGATCTCCCCGGGATAGACGGTGAAGTCCGCGCCGCGCAGCGCCTCGACCTGGCCGAAGCGCTTCCGCAGGCCACGGGCCTCCAGAAGGGGTGTGGGCATGGTTGGGTCCTCTCGGTACGGATGTGCGGGCACGCGGACAGGGGGGATCGGCGCTCGGACCCGGGGCTGGAGTGGAGAAGGGGGGCCGCGTCAGGGAACGACGGGCCGGCCGACGGATCGTCGGATGTATGAATGTGTGGGTGCGCGCGCCGAGTCCTCAGGACGGGCTGAGTACCTGGTCCTCGATGGCGGTCACGTGCGCGGCGGCGCGGAGTCGGGAACGGTAGGTGTCGCCCGCCACCAGCGCCTCCACAATCGCCCGATGTTCGGCCAGGGTGACCCGCAGGTCGGCCTCCTGCGCGGCCCCGCACCACACGTCGGCGCGAATGGTCTTGCCGGAGACGGTCTCGATGATCATGGCCAGCACGGGATTGCCGGAGGCCCGGGCGATGAGCCGATGAAAGGCGTTCCCGTTGGCGGCCATGCGGTCGAGGTCGATCGGTGTCGCGGCGAGCAGACCCTCCCCTTCGGTGATCAAGGCGGCCAACTCGGCCAGCTCTTCGGGAACGATCCGCAGCGCGGCCATGGCGGTCGCCTCGGGTTCGAGGAACCGCCGCACCTCCAGGAAGTGCCGGATGGTGCTGTCGTGATGCAGGTCCACCACGATGCTCATGGTCCCGAGCAACAACTCGGGATCAAGGCTCGTGACGTAGGTCCCGTCACCACGACGCGTCTGCAGCACGCGCATCAACGTCAGGGCCCGAACCGCCTCCCGCAACGAATTGCGCGAGAGCCCGAGCCGCTCGGCCAGTTCCTTCTCCGCCGGCAACCGGTCACCGGGGTTCAGCTCACCGGAAATGATCATCTGCCGAATACGATCCACGGCATCGTCGGTCAGGGCCACGGAACCCCCTTTCGATCGATACCGGTTCCGCGTGGGATTGATCCGATCTTTACGGTGGTGCGCGTGGAACATTAGGAGCACTGGCCGCAGGAGTCAATGACCCCATGTTTGCCGACTTCCAAGAACCTGACGAACAATCACAAACCACCCATGAACGGGTACTTGGTGCTCCGCGAGGGCCCGAGGACACGCCGCCGACCCGATGTTTGTGCCACCCGACCGATGCCCGGACCGGGGCCGGTCCGCTATCGACGAACAATGGCCCGGCTGCGCAGCGGGACCCACTACCCCCGAGGCGCGCCGTACCAGCGCCACGTGGTGCGGCGGGTGTGGCCCGGGAGGTCGGCGCGGCCGGTGGCCCACAACATGGTCGGCCACGGGGGCGTGTCCTGCGGTACGTCGGGGAAGAGCCTGGCGAGGACACGTGCGCACAGGTCGGCCGGCGGCGTCCAGTCCAGGCGGAGGCCCTCGGCCAGGTCGTGGGTGTGCACCAGGGTCTCCACGATGCCCATCGCGGCGAAGCCCTCGGGGTCCGAGTCGCCGAAGGTGTGGTGGGCGCGCACGGTCGACGGCGTCGTTGTGGCCATGGACACCAGCAGTGCGCCGCTCGCCTCCAACACCTGCAACAGCCCGACCGGCCCCGCCGCGCGGTCCGCGTGGATGGCGTTCGCCGGACCGCCGGGGCGTCGGCTCTCCCAGACGAACGGGACGTTGCGGTCGTCGGGTGGGGTCCGCAGGCCCAACTGGGCGGCGTAGGCGAAGAGATCGTCGGCGAGGTGCTCCACGGTCTCCCAGCAGTCCCACTCCAACGACCCGGCCCTGACCTCCCAGGCCGCCGCCGGCGCCGCCCGCAGTGTGTCCACCGCGAGGCGCACGGCCCGATCCAGGTCGTCCGGGGTCACCGGTCCCGGGGTGGACGGGGTTCCCGAAGGGTCGGGCGTGGCGTTCTGCGGCGATTCGAGCATGGCAGGACCGTACCGCCACGCGGCCCCGAACCCACCGAGCCCCGCACACCCGAGCCCGGGTCCACCGAGCCCCCGGCCCCGACCATCGACGCCGAGGCCCGAGCGCCCACCGGCCCCGCCGCCGAACCGGACGCCCGACTCCTTGGCAGCGCATCGACGCCGGCCCTGCCGCACGTACGATCCCGGCTGCTCGAACTGTGCGACGACCCGATGGAGGAGCCGGCGGTACGAACCGCTGCCGGTTCCGGCCGACCGGAACATTCGTGGTAGTAGCGTTCGGCGCATGGCTGTCGATCAAGAACTGGTGGATGCCGCGATCGAGTTGGCGCGCCGTCGCTTTCCCGGGCAGGACTGGTCCGGCGCCGCCGCCCTGCGGCTGGACGACGGGACAATCCTGACCAGTACAGCGCCCGAGCCACCGAACAACGCGGTGCGGTTGTGCCACGAGACCGGCGCGATCTGCGAGGCGTACAAGCTGGACCGGCGTGTGGTGGCGTCGGTGTGTGTGACCGCCGCCGACGCGGATCGTGGGTACTGGGTGCTCGCACCGTGCGGCGTCTGTCAGGAACGGCTGTTCGCCTACGGCCCGGACGTCGAGGTCGGCGTGCCGGAGCCGGCGGATCCGCGGCGGTGGCGGACGTTGCGGTTGCGAGACGTGCAACCACACTGGTTCGCGCGGGTGTTCCCCGACGATGTCTGGCCCTATCGGCCGGACGAGACGGAATCGGCGCGGTAGCCGGGCCGGTTCGGGCGTGACGTGCGTCCACGGCCGGTCGTTGGTCCGGGCGGAGACACCGGAGCGTCGCAGCCGGCCCGACGACACCGGTCCGACGACACCGAGCCGGCGACACCGAACCGGCCGCACCCGAACGCCCATGGGGAGAACGACACTTGAGCGACCACCGCCACAACGCCATCGCCTACGCCGCCATCATCCTCGAACGCGCGGACGGCGCGGTGCTGTTCATGGAGCGCAAGGACACCGGCTTCGCCGACGGCCTGCTCGCGCTTCCGGGCGGACTGGCCGACCCGGGCGAATTCCTCATCGAGGCGTGCGCGCGCGAGACCAAGGAGGAGATCGCCACCGACGTGGCCACCGCCGATCTGCGTACGGCGTATGTCGCCCAGGTGCTCGGCGACACCGGAACGCCGGTGATCGGCTGGTACTTCCACACCACCGCCTGGTCGGGCGACCCGACCAACGCCGAACCCGACCAGTGCGCCCGGCTGGCCTGGCTCGACCCGACCGACCTGCCGGCCGACGTGGAACCGACCGACGCCGCGGCGGTCACCGCCTGGCGGGCCGGATCCCCACTCACCCCCTGGGCCTGATCCGCGCGTTCACCCGGCCCGATTGCCCACCAGGCCGGTTTCGTAGGCCACGATCACCAGTTGGGCGCGGTCGCGGGCGGCCAGCTTCATCAGCAGGCGGCCCACGTGGGTCTTCACCGTCGACGCGCTCACGTGCAGGTGTTCGGTGATCTCCGGGTTGGACAGGCCCCGGCCGATCAGGGTGAGTACCTCACGTTCGCGGTCGGTCAGGCCCGCGTCCGGGCCGGTGTTGGGGCGTTGCCGGGGTTCGGGGCGGGCGGCGAACTCGGCGATCAGCCGGCGGGTGATGCTCGGCGCGATCAGCGCGTCGCCGCCGGCCACGATCCGGATCGCGGTGAGCAGTTCGGCAGGTGGCGTCTCCTTGAGCAGGAAGCCGCTCGCGCCCGCGCGCAGCGCCGCGTACACGTAGTCGTCCAGGTCGAACGTGGTCAGGATGAGTACCCGGGTATCGCACGTATCGGGCGCGGCGGTCAGCCGCCGGGTGGCCTCCAGGCCGTCCACGCCGGGCATCCGGATGTCCATCAGCACCACATCCGGGCGGGTGGCGCGGGCCAGTTCGACGGCATGCGCACCGTCGGCGGCCTCGCCGACCGCGGTCAGATCCGGCGCGGCGTCGATCAGCAGATGCAGCGCGCCGCGCAGCAGGGCCTGATCGTCCGCGACCAGAACCCGAATCGGCGCGGGACTGCCCGACGCGACCGCCCCCGGGACCGCCTCGCCCGCCTCCGACACCCCCTCCGCCGTCACCGCGCACCCTCCTCGATCGGCACCCGCGCCCGGACCCGAAACCCGGGCTCGGGCGCGCGCGACCCGGCGGCGAACTCGCCGCCGTACGCCACCACCCGCTCGCGCATCCCGACCAGCCCGTGGCCGGGCACCACCGAACCACCGTCACCCCGCCCCGAATCGGTGATGTCCAGCGTTATCTCCCGTTCGGTGTAGTGCAGTTCGACCTGGCAGTGGTCGACTCCCGCGTGCCTGATCACGTTGGTCAGCGCCTCCTGGACGATCCGGTACGCGGCCAGTTCGACGCCCGTCGGCAACTCCCGCCGCTCGCCCAGGACGGACAACTCGACGGTCAGCCCGGCCGCCGCCGCGTCCCGCACGAGCGTATCGACCGTGGCCAACGTCGGCGCCGGCGCCAACTCCGCATCCTGCGGCGTACCGTCCGAATCGCGCAGCATGCCGAGCAACCGGCGCATGTCGCGCAGCGCGGTCCGCCCGGTCGCCTCGATCGAGCCGAGCGCGCGCAGCGCCTCCTCCGGCCGCTCGGTGCCCACGTAGTGCGCGACGCCCGCCTGCACGGTGATCAGACTCATGCTGTGCGCGACCACGTCGTGCAACTCCCGGGCGATCCGCAGCCGTTCCTCGGCCGCCTGCTCCCTGGCCCGCTGCTCCGCCTCCACCCGGCCCTGCCGCTCTGCCTGCCGGCGCAGCGCCTCGGCGTACTGGCGCCGGGAGCGGGCGGTGGTGCCGAGCGTCCAGGCCAGGATCGCCGGGTAGAGCGGGATCGGCGCGGTCGCGAAACCGACCGCGACCGCGACCGTGCCGAGCGCCCAGACGGCCGGCCGGTTGCGGACCGTCAGCGCCGCCGTATACAGCGTGAATGCCGTCGCGAACCCGATCGCCGCCTTCACCTCGAGCCCGCGCAGGCAGGACTCCGCGACCAGGGCGGCGGTCACCGCGAGGATCGGGTACGTCCGGCGGAACGCGACGGCGCCGGCGAGGATCAACACCAGGAGCGCGACCACGATCCAGGTGGACGTACCGAGTCGGTCGTCGGGGTGCGGGCGCAGCGTGACGAGCGAGCCGGCCAACACGATGCCGAGCAGTACGTCGATGGCCCGCCAGTGCCTGGGACGCAACCGCTGGGTGAGCGGTGGGCGCAGTTCGTCAACCACGTTCGGACCCTAACCGCAGGTCCGCGGCGCCCGCATCAGCCCACGGGGCCACCACGCCGGTGGGCCCCCGGGCGGATCACGGCCGGTCGGCGGGTGGGCCGAGGGCTCTCGGTACGGGTTCGCAACCGGCCCTGCGGCCCGATGACCGGGCCCGGGGGCGCGCGGGAACGTGACGGCGTCCGTTCGTCCTCGATCGAAAGGCGATCCCGCCGTGTTCAAGGCGTCGTTGCGCGGCTTCTTCGCGCACAAGGGTCGACTGGTGCTCTCCGCACTGGCGATCACGCTCTCCATCGCATTCGTCACCGGCACGCTGATGTTCGTCGACACGATCTCCGGGGTGCTGACCGACCTGGCCCGCTCGACCTCGGCCGATGTGACGATCACGCCGCACACCGACGTCAAGGCGATCAAGCTGATCCGGTCCGGGCAGCAGCCGACGGTGCCGGCGGCGCTGGTGGAGCGGGTGCGCGGGGTCGAGGGGGTCGCGGCGGTGCACGGGGACGTGGTGGTCGAGGACGCGGGTGTGGTCGACGGGAAGGGTGACCAGGTCGGGGTGATCTCCGATCCGACCACGGTGGTGGCGGGTTGGTGTGCGTGTGCGTACTCCCCGGTACGGCTGACCTCGGGGCACGAGCCGCACGGTCCGACCGAGGTGGTCCTCGACGCGGAGTCGGCGCGGGCAAGCGGGGTACACCTGGGCGATCGGCTGCGGCTGAGCCCGTCGACCGGGGCGTTCGAGGTGACCGTGGTGGGGATCGCGGGCTATCGGGTCCGGGCCACCGGCGACACGCTCGTCTTCGTCGACCCGGCCACCGCGGCGGCCCGGCTGCTCGGCAAGCCGGACGCGGTCACGGCGGTGTCGATCACGGCCGCGCCGGGGGTGCCCGACACCGTGTTGCGGGATCGGGTGAGCGCGGCGGTCGGCGGATCGGGCGTGCCGGTGACCGTACGCACACGTGCGCAGACCGGCGCGGCGGCAGTTGGCGACCTGAGCGGCGCGCTCGATGTGGTCCGCTACGGCCTGCTCGGGTTCGCGCTGCTCACGATGGGGATCGGAATGTTCCTGATCTTCAACACCTTCTCGATGCTGATCGCGCAACGCACCCGCGAGCTGGGCCTGTTGCGGGCGATCGGCGCGGGTCGTGGGGATGTGCTCCGGTCGGTGCTGACCGAGGCGGGGCTCCTCGGGCTGGTCGGCTCGACGCTCGGGCTGGCGCTGGGGTACACGCTGGCCGGCGGGCTGACCGCGGCGTTGTCCCTGCTCGGGGTGCAGACCTCGGGAATCACCCTGGTGTTCGCGTCCTCGACGGTGCTGGTCGGGTACGGGGTGGGCCTGGTGGCGACGGTGCTGGCCGCGTACTTCCCGGCGCGGCGGGCGAGTCGGGTGGCGCCGATGGCCGCGCTGCGCGACGCGGAGGCGGCGCAGGGGTCGCTGCGCCGACGGGGGATCGGCGGGGCGGTCGCGCTGGTGGTGGGTGGCGGCGCGCTGGCGACCGGCGATCTGACACTGCTGGCGCTGGGCGGCGCGTTGACGCTGAGCGCGGCCGTACTGCTCGGTCCGGTGCTTGCGGGCCGGCTGATTCCGGTACTGGCGGCCCCGTACACCCGCCTGTTCGGCGGCGTCGGCCGACTCGGCCGGGACAACGCGCTGCGCAATCCGCGCCGCACCGGGGCCACGGCCGGCGCGCTGATGATCGGCGTGGCGCTGGTCGCGGCGATCGGGGTGACCGCGTCGTCGATGACCGCGTCCTTTGACGACACCTTCGACCGGACGTTCCGCGCGGACCTGGTGATCACCGGCAAGCAGGCGCTGACCCCGCAGGTCGCGGCGGCGGCGCGGACGGCGCCGGGGGTGACGGGCACGGTACGCACGCGCCGAACCGATGCGCGGATCACCGTCCGGGGCGAGTCGACGCTGCTCGAACTCGACGGCGCGGAGCCGGGTGTGGCCACGATGCTCGGCCACACCTACGCCAAGGGCTCGGAGGCGCGGGGTCTGGCGCCGGGCGCGATCGTGCTCGACGCCGCCTACGCCAAGCGCAAGAAGCTGGCCGTCGGCGACTCGGTGCTGCTCCAGGCGGTGGGCGACGGCCCGGCCCGCACGTTGCGGGTCGAGGGCCTGCGCAGCGACCAACCGGCGGGTACCGGGGGCGAGGTGAACCCGCTGATCGGCCTGGACACGTTCGCCGACCTGGTCCCCGGCGCCCGCGACGACTCGATCTACCTGACCACGACGCCCGGGACGGACCCGGCGGCGGCGCGCCTGGCGGTCAAGGCGGCCACGTCGGCCGAGCCGAACGTGACGGTGCGCACCAGGGCCGACTATCGGGAAACCCGCAAGGGCGCGTTGACCACGATGCTCACGCTCGCCTACGGCCTGCTGTCCCTCACCATCGTGATCGCCGTGCTGGGCGTGGCGAACACCCTCGCCCTGTCGGTGGTCGAACGCACCCGAGAGTTGGCCATGCTCCGCGCCCTGGGCCTGACCCGCCGCCAGATCCGCCGGATGATCCGCCTGGAATCGACCACGATCACCCTCTTCGGCACCGCCCTGGGCCTGACCCTGGGCCTCGCCTGGGGCTACGGCGCCACCGGCTGGCTGGCAAAGGACGGCAGCGTGACCGAACTCGCGGTCCCCTGGCCGACGTTGGCCGCGGTGATCGCCGCCACCACGGTGGCCGGCCTCCTGGCCGCCACGATCCCGGCCTGGCGCGCCGCCAGGCTGCCGATCACCGCGGCCATCCAGGTGGACGCGTAACCGGCCGCCGCCGGGCCAAAATCGGAGCTTCGCACCCGACGAACACGGTGACCGCACGATCGAACCTGCTGCCGGCCGGGCGATGTCGGCCCGGGCGCTACGGCGTCCGTCCCCCATCCCGGCGGGGCGTGGCGGCCTTCGGCCATGGCCGAGAGGACGCGGGATCGGGTGCGTCGTCCCCCGGGCGGTCCAGGGCCGTGGGCGCCCAGGCGTGGTCGCGTTGGGTGCGCAGGAGGGGGATCGGGCTGTCGTCGGTGCCGTGCAGGCGGTCGGCGAGGCGGATCAGGGTGTCGTGTCGGGCCAGGGCCAGGCCGCGTGCGCACAACAAGGGGCCGTAGCCGGCCGCCGAGGCCACTCGGACGGCCGCGCCGGCACCCACGGCGATGGCCAGTCCGGCGATGTCCTCGGCGGGATCGCCGACCGCCGCGTCCGTCCAGTCGAGTACTCCGGCGATCCGGCCGTCGTCGCCGACCAGGAGGTGCTCCCCCTTGAGGTCGTTGTGCAGCAGTACGCTCGGGCCCGGTTCGCCGACCGGCGCCTGTGGCGGCGCCCCGTCGAACTCGCCGTCCGCGCCGAGCCGTCGCGCCGCCGACTCGGCCTGCTCGCGCAGTTCGGCGAGGGAGCGGGGGGCGGCGGTCGGTACGCCGAGTGCGGTCGCGTCGGCGATGGCGAAGCTCCGCAGCCCGGTCAACATCCGCGCCAGTTGGGCCTCGCCGTCCTGCGAGATCGGGCGCAGTTCGGCGGAGGTGCCGCGCAGCCGGGTGTCGACGGTGTAGGCCAGCCCGGCGGCCCACTCCCCGACCGCCGCGCTCACCGGGAGCGGTACACCGACCCGGGCGCGCAGCGCGTCGCGCAGCTCGATCTCGCGGCGTTGGCGGTGTGACGTGTCCGGGTCCGGGGCCAGGCGGATGACGTGGTCCGGGCCGACCCACCACGAGAAGTGCTCGCCGCCCTCTTCGATCGGCCGGACGATCCGGGCGTCGTCGCGACCGAGGGCGGCATCGATCAGGCCGCGTACGACGTCCTCGGTCGGCGGAAGCGGCTGGTGCGGGGCGGGTGCGGGCTCCGATGCTGGCATTCGGTGATGATGTCAGGCCGCCTGCGGTCGGCCACGGAACCACGGGTCGGCGAGTCCTGCGGCCTACGCAGCATCGGTATCCGCCGCCTACGTCGGCGCCGAATAGGACAGCAGCGCCCGCAACCCGGCGGCATCCGCCTGGACCCGGTCCTCGTCCTGCCGGTCCCGAACGAGATGCGCGAACGGCTTCGCCCGCTCCGGCGGCGGAACGGCGGGGTGACGCGGAATCAGATGTGCGTGCAGGTGCGGGATGTCGTTCTCCAGGAGGGACACGTTCAGGGTCGGCACGGGCCGATAGTGCGCCTCGATCGCCTGGCCGGCCGCCGTCACCTCGGCCATGAATCCGGCCAGTTGACGGGGGGTCAGCTCGGCCGGTCGGACCACGTGTCCGCCGGTCCAGACCACCACCACATACCCGCGCACCCGCCCGGAACGCCACAGGTACGCATTGGCGTACACGCCGCGCTTGAGCAGCAGCCCCCAGCCGATGTCGGGCGCGGCGAAGTCCTTCCGACACATCGAACAGGCGCCATCAGCACGGCTTTCCGCCTTCTCGGCCTTCTCGCCCTTCTCGTCCTTCCCCGCTTGCTCCGGCTGCTCTGCCTGCTCCGGCTGCTCCGGCTGCTCCGGCTGTACCGCCTTCTCCGGTCTCGCCACCTGCTCCGGCTTCGTCGGCGGCCGGTTGGAGGCCGCAAGCGGTCGGGGTCCGGGTACTTGGGAACCACACACGACGGCCTCCAACTCGAACGGCGGCGAGGATCCGCCAATTGCGGCAAACGTTCGGTTGAGTCAACGAACTCGGCCGCCCGCGCGTCACGCCCCTGAACGCGCCTGTGACCGGCCCGCAGCCGGCTCGGGACGTACTCGCGACAAGTACGCCGCGCCCCTCCCCGAGAGAACCACCCGCCCGGGTGAGGGGTGAACGGGTGAACGGGTGAACGGGTGAACCGTCGAAGCGATCAGGCTACCGGCAACCACACCACCACCCCACCACCCCACCGACCCGATGTGCCCCACCTCGTCACCCTGGCCCATTAGGCTGAACCACCCGGGCGGCCAAGGGGGATGGATGCGCGTACCAATCGACGGCCTGGCGTCCCGGGCCGGGTCGTCGCCGTGACGGCCGCGCCACACGATCCGCACGGATCACGGGTGGTCCTGGTCGGCGCACACGACTTCGAACACCTGGCGCCGCTGCCCGCCGTGGCCCGAAACCTGTCCCGCCTACGGGAGTTGCTCACCGACCCGCAGGTGTGGGGGCTGCCCGCCGCGAACTGCGTAGTGATCGAGCAGCCGGCGCGTCGCGACGACGTGCTCGACGCCCTGAGCGAAGCGGCCGGCGCCGCGACCGACCTGGTACTCCTGTACTACGCGGGCCACGGCCTGATCTCGCCGGACACCGAGGACCTGCTGCTGTCCCTCCCCCACTGCCGACCCGATCGGGCCTACACGACCCTGCCATTCCAGGATGTACGCGATGTCCTGCGCGGGGCGCGCCGAGTCCCCGCCAAGGCCGTACTCCTGGACTGCTGCTTCGCCGGCCGAGCCCTGGCCGGCGCAATGGGACCGGACGACGCACGACTGGCGGAACTGTCCCGGGTGGAAGGCAGCTACGTACTGGCCGCCGCCTCCGCGACACGGCAGGCAATCGCGCCGGTGGGCGGCCAATACACCGCCTTCACCGGCCAGTTGATCAACATCCTGGAACACGGCATCTCCGGCGGGCCCAGGGCATTGGACCTGGCCACGGTACACACCCACCTACACCGCGTACTGCCCGAACTGGGCTTCCCACAACCGCACCAACGCACCGAGGACCACGGCGCCCGAATCGTATTGGGCTGGAACCGCCACCCATCGGCCGCTGACGCAACCCCAGAACTCCCTTGCCACCTAAGGGAGTTACTACACGCCCAAACCATCACCGCCCGCAACTTCACCTACCGCCTGTACGACGCGCCCCTCGACGGCCTGGCCACGGTGTACGTCCGCCAGCAAGCGCGCGGTACAGCGACCAGCCACGCCGGCGCGCCACGCGAAGAATTCCGCAACCGTGATCAGGACTGGGCTCACGACCGACACCACCCGGACGAACAGCGCCACAGACAGCACCTCGCACCGAAGGAAACCGCCGCCGGCCAACCGGTGGCCCCCGCCCGACCCGCCGAAGACACCCTCGCCCTGCACCGCCACGTACTGATCACCGGCGGCGCAGGCCAGGGAAAATCCTCCCTGAGCCTGCAACTGGCCGCCTCCCTGGCCACCGCCTACGCAACGGACGCAGCCCAACAGGGCGACACCGAGCGCCTGTTGCCGGTCCGAGTCACCGCCGGCCGCCTCGCCGCCGACCGCGGCGCGCTGATCCCGCGCCTGGTCCGGACCCTGTCCGCCGAACTCGCCCCACACCTGGACCACCCCCTCCCCGACGACCTGCTCGACCGACTCCCCGAGGGCACCACATGCCTCCTGATCGTCGACGGCCTGGACGAGATCACCGACCCCGACCGCCGCCGCAGTCTGGTCGCCGAGTTGGCCGGCCGGGTCCGCAACCCCGACGGCCGATTCCGACTGCTGATCACCACCAGACCACTGCCCAACGACGAACTGGCCCCACTCCAGCACGCGGCGACCGGGACATACACCCTGGAGCCCTTCGACCGCGAACAGTTGCACGAATTCGCCCACCACTGGTTCCGCGACCACACCGACGGCAGGAAGTCGGCCGCCGGCTTCCTACGCCAAACGAAAGCACCCGGAATCCGCGATTTGGTCCGCATCCCACTACTCGCAACGGTCGCCGCACTCGTCTACCAAAAGCACCCCGGCACACCCCTCCCAAGCAACCGCTTCACCCTCTACGCCGACTACTTCACCCTGCTCGCCGACGCGCACATCGAGGAGATACACGAACAAAAGCAAACCGTCCTACAACGCTGGACCCAACGCCCGGCCGCCCAACAAGCCTGCGCCACCTACCTCTTCGAACACCGAACCGACCTGGTCGAACACCTGGCCGTCACAGTGGTCACCGACCCGACCACCACCACGCGCGCCCTGCTGGACCTCGCCCTGGACTGGCTGGACGACCACGACTGCCGCCCGGCCCGCCGCAACGTCCCGGAGTGGGGCCGGTTGGTGGCATCGGTGCTCGGCGCAGCGGGGGTGTTCACCCACCACGGCGACTTCTTGCGCTTCACGCACTACAGCTTCGCGGAACACATCGCCGCAGGTCTGCTGGCGGACCGACTGCCGACGAAGTTCGACCCGGAGCACGCCGACTGGGCACGGACGGTGCATCGAGCCGTGAACGGCGACCTGTTCGCGCAGGCCGTGCTCGCACACCATGCGCATCGATACGGCACGGGCGACGCGCTTTTGGCCTGGCTGACCGGCGGTACGGGCGACTACGCGGCCCTGGCCGGGGAACTGCTCGCGGCCGGCGTGCCCGCCGAGACGCGTCACGTCGAGTCCTTCGCCGCGCACCTGACGCAGACCTTGGCGAAAGGCCCGCTTCCGGAACATGCACAGCGCGTCATCACAGACGCGGCGGCCCTCATCCGGGAACCGGCCGTTCGGCGAACCCTGAACGACTTCCTTGGCAGTTGCTATCAGCAACACGCACTACGCGTGCAGATCGGTCAGTCGCTGATCGATCACGGCGTGGCGACCGCGCTGGTGGTTCTTCGCGGCCTGCTCGGCGATGCCGACACTCCCCTTTTCGCATGAGTCTCGGCCCTGACCGCGCTTGCCCAGTGCGGTCCGGAGTACGGTGCCGAGGCCGCAGAGGCCCTGCGGAACGCCCTTCCCTCCGTGGCGGAAGACTTCGAGACAACGATCAACGCAGCCGGCGGATTGGCGGCTCTCGGGCCGGAACACGCCGAATCCGCCATCGCCGCATTTCGCATGGTCCTCACCGCCCCCGAGGCCGACCCCGATTCCCGGGGTCGAGCCGCGCAAGCCTTGGCCGGCATCGGCCCGGAGCACGCGGCGGAGGCGGCGAAGGCACTTCGCGAGATCCAGCACGCACGGTACGTGTCCTCCTTCGATCGTGTACTCGCCGCGTCCCGGCTCGCCACGCTCGGACCCGCCTATTCCGACGAAGGCGCAACTCTCCTCCGCACCCTCGCCGTTGCCTGCGACACCAACTTGTACAGCCGCCTCGACGCCGTGGTGAACCTGGGCGAGCTCGGTTCGAGCCACGTGACGGAAGCGGTACGGATGCTCCGTGAGCACCTTGTCGCTCGGGACGCCGACTCATACGCCATCAAGGCTGCTGCCGCAGCGATGGCCAGGCTCGCCCCCGCCACCACGATCGAGGCCCTCAACGCGCTCCACCGCCTCGACAGCGCTCCCACCACCAGCGCGGCCACTCGCTGCGACCTTGTGCATCTCGTGGCGCGGCTGGACATCGGGCAACTCGCCCAGGCCCCGAACGTCATTCGCGCGGTTTTCCGCGCGCCGACGTCCAACGCAAGCATCCGAGCTCATGCGGCTTTACGACTCGGCGAATTGGGCCCGGGCCACGTACCGGAGGCAGCGCGGATGCTGAACACGATCCTCCACGCCCCGGACGCAACTGCGGTGGTCCGCTGTCAAGTCGCAGGAAACCTGGCCGAACTCGGGGCCAGTTTCGTCGGTGCTGCCGTACAGGCCCTCCGAGCGGTGCTGACCGCCCCCGACACCGGGCCGCAGACTCGGGTAACTGCCGCCGGGAAGCTGGCCGGCCTCGGCGCGGCGTACGTGTCCGAGGCCGTCGACGTACTCCGTCGATCCTTCGCCGATCCCCATCACTCCGCTTCATTCCGCAACCAGGTTGCACCCGACCTGTACAAGGTCGCCCCCGATCAGATCCCGTGGATGGTGACCGTACTCGGGACCATCCTGGCCGGCGCGGACACTTCCGTCCGGGACCGAACGCACACCGCCCGAACTCTGGACAGCCTCACATCGGGAATCGACGCCGAGGCGGTGGACCTCCTCCGTGCCATCATCCAGGGGCCGGACACCGACATCCACGACAGGTGCCGAGCCGCAGATATCCTGCGCTTTCGGGGGACGCAGTACATCACCGAAGGCTTGACCGCCCTGTGGGCGGCTCTTTCGGCTCCCGATGCCAACGTTGAATCGCGCATCCGGACCGCCGACGACCTCGTCTTTCAGGGCGACGAATACCGCGACGAAGCAGCGAACGCGCTGCGGGAGATCTCCGCTTCCACCACCGCACGACCTGCGGAGCGAACACAGGCGGCCCTGGGGCTGCGATTCCTGGGACAGGGCTTCCTCGAAGAGACCCTGCATCGGCTTCGCGCCATTTCGGACTCGGTCGATCCCAACCCGAGAACCGACATCCTCATCGCCGAGAGCTACGCCAAGGTCGGCCCGGCCTGCGCGGACGACGCGGCCTCGCTGCTGCGACCCATCGTCCAAGACTCCGCAGCCGGCCCGCCCCTACGCATCTCAGCGGCAACGGAACTCGCGGCCCTCGGCCCCGGCTACCTCCCCGAAGCCCGTGACGCACTACGCGAGATCCTCGCCGCGCCCGGGACCGACGCCGACGAACGCAGCCAGGCGGCCAAGGCACTCATCACGACCAACGCAGGCTGCACACCAGACGCCATCAAAACCCTCCGAGACCTCCTCAAAGACCCCGCGAGCACCCCCACCGCCCGAACCGTCGCAGCGCAAACCATCGCCGACCTCGGCCAAGGCTACGTCGAAGAAGGCGCCGACCACCTACGCACAATCATCACCTCCCCCGAAATCACCCCGCCCACCCGAGCCTCCGCCGCCACACACCTCACCAACCTCGGCCAAGGGTTCACCGCCGAAGGCACCGCCGCCCTCCGCAGCCTCCTCACCTCAACCAACACCAGCCCCCACGACCGCATCTCCATCGCCCGCCATCTCTTCCGCCTCGGCCGCGGCCACATCCCCGAGGCCGCCGCCGCAGTACGCGCCGTCCTCCAGAGCCCAACCACCACCCCCTACACCCAAACCCGAGCAGCCCGCCTGCTCGGCGACCTCAGCCCCCGCTTCCTCGACGAAGCCGCCGACCACCTCCGCCACATCCTCGCCAACCCAACCGCCACCCCCGTCGCCACCCGCCGCGCCGCCACCGGACTCGGCCTACTCAGCCCACGCTTCCGCCCCGAAGCCGCCGCAATCCTCCGCACCCTCCCCACCGCCGGATTCGCCGCACCCACCACCCCCGAGCCTTACTCCCGCCGCGCCGCCGCTCGCATCCTCCGCGACTTCGGCCAGGGGTACGCCCCAGCCCCGTCGCCACCGGGTACCGACGCCTGATCCAACTGGGCGCGCTGCTAGAAACTCATCACGGCAGCACGCGACCATCGTGATCAAGCAAAACGGAGGCCCCATGTCCACCGACCGTCCCTCCCCGCCCGTCATCGCCGGTGAGCGGGAGATGATGCGTGCCTTCCTCGACTACCATCGTGCGACGCTCGCGATGAAGTGTGACGACCTCTCCGACGAGGAGCTGCGGCGGCGGTCGATGCCGCCCTCGACGCTCTCGCTGCTCGGCCTGGTGCGGCACATGGCCGAGGTGGAACGGGCCTGGTTTCGGCGGGTGATCAATGGCGAGGACATCCCGCTCGTGTGGTCGGACCGGGGCGACTTCCAAGTGGCCTACGACGCGAGTACGTCCAGCCGGGCCGAGGCGTTTGCCGCGTGGGAGGCCGAGGTCGAGCACTCGCGCCGGATCGAGGCCGCCGCCGAATCGCTCGATGTCACCGGCTACCACGCCAAGTCCGGTGAGGACGTCTCGTTGCGCCTGGTGATGTTCCACCTGATCCACGAGTACGCCCGGCACAACGGCCACGCCGACTTCCTCCGCGAGGGCATCGACGGCGTCACCGGTCCCTGACCAACCACCCACCAACCAACCACCAACCACCAGCCACCGGAAGGGGGACACCACACGCCAACCAGGGGACCATCGGCGACAGATCCCGGACAATTGTTGCCATCAGCCGCCCGGATATGCTCCGGCCGTGATCGATTACACGGTTTCCTCACACATGGCACGCGTTGTGCGGGATGCCGCGCTCGAGGCCGGCGTGGCCTCGAGCGAACTTGCGCATCTGCCGGGCTTCGAGCCGGACACGCTCGCCGACCCGCTCCTGCGCGTACCCACCGCGAGCCTGATCCGGACCTGGGAGCTGATCGCCCAGGCCGGCCCGCCGGGCGCCGGCGTCCGGGCCGCCGCGACGGCCGGGCAGGGGCGGTTGCATGTGTGGGACTACCTGTTCACCACCGCCGGTACGTTCGCCGACGGCTGTCGCGACGCGGCCCGCTACCTCGCGACCGTGACCGATCCCGGCGTCGAGATGACGGTGGTCGAGGACGACCGACGGCTCACCCTCAACTACGGCATCGCGCTCTACTCGCCGGCCGCCGTCACCGCGATCGACGAGTTTGCGATGGCGCTGATGCTCAGACGGGCGCGAGACGCGCGAGGGCCGTCGGCCACCCCCGTACACGTCGCCCTGGCGCACGACGCCCCCAAGAGCCACGGGCATCTGATCGAGGCGTTCGGCACCCGGGCCATCGACTTCGGCGCCAGGACGAACTCGATCACCTTCCTCGACCTGGACGCCGCGCCCCGCCGCGTACCCGCCTCGGACGACGAACTCGCCCTGATCCTGCGCCGATACGCCGACGGCCTGCTCGCCGACGCCCGACCCGCCGCCGACTGGCACGGCCGGTTCCGCTCGGTGATCGCCGGATCCCTCGGCGGCGAGGAACTCGGCCTGGAACTGGTCGCCCACCGCATGGCGATGAGCCCGCGCACCCTCCAGCGGCGGCTGAGCGACCTCCAGACCACCTGGCGCGACGAGATCGAATCCGTCCGCCACGAACACGCCGCGACCCTCCTGCGCGACACCGAACTCCCGGTGCAATCCATAGCCGGCCGGCTCGGCTACACCGACGCCCGAGCCCTGCGCCGAGCCTTCCAGCGCTGGACCGGCCAAACCCCGGACGCCTACCGCCGGGCATCCGCAGCCGGCATCTGAGACATCCCCACCTGTCGCCACCGCACCACCGCACCACCGCACCACCACACGCCCGAGCCATAGGGTCGACTCCCCGCACGGCGGGCGTTCACCGGGAGCCGGTCACGTTCCGCCCGCCGGATGCCGATCCGCCCGATCCGGCCGACGCGGCCCTCTCCTCCGCCACCGGTTTCGGCACGAAGGCGTAAGCCAGGACGGAGCCGATGATCCCGGCCGCCGCGGCGGCGATCAGGACCCGGTTCAAGCCCTCGGCCATGGCGGCATCGCCGTGCCGGAACAACACCCCGAAGGCCGCGACGCCGAGTGTCTGCCCCAACTGCCGGAAGGTGGTCATCGCGCCGGCGGCCATCCCGCCCCGCTCCGCCGGGAGCGCTGCCAGGACCGCCGCCCCCATGGCCGGACCCAGCAGCCCCACGCCGATGCCGGTGACGGTCAGCCCCACCGCAAGGGACCCGGCCGACGAGTCCGCGGCCGGCGCCGTCTGCAACGCGCAACCGATCCCGCTCAGCAGCAGGCCGGTGGCGAGAATCGCGCGCGGGGGTTTCCCGTGCAGCCGGCGTCCGCTGATCAGTGAGGTGGCGAACGAGGCCAGGGCAAGGGGCATGAGGGCGAACCCGGCGCGTACCGGGCCCAGGCCGAGCCCCGACTGCAACCACACCGACGTATAGACGAGCGCCGCGAAGGCGGCCGTGGACGCGACCACACACATCAGCACCGCCGAGAAGGACGCCCGGGCGAACAGCCGTACATCCAACAACGGCGCACCGCTGCGCAGTTCGACCCGGACGAAGACGACTGCGGCCAACGCGGCGAGCACCAGCAGGCCCAGCGTCGATGGGGAGGGCCGGCCCTCCTCGGCAGCCCGGGTCAAGGCGTAGGTGAGCGAGCTCGCGCACAACGCGAAGGCGAGCATGCCGGGCAGGTCGATGCGCGTCCCGACATCCCGCGTCCCGGCACCCCGCCACCCGGCACCCCGCATCCCGGCACCCCTCCTTCCAGCGGCCAGGACCCGCAATGACAGCGCGACGGTGACGGCGACGAGGGGCAGGTTGACGAAGAACACCGCCCGCCAGCCGAGGTATTGGGTGAGGATGCCGCCGAGCATCGGCCCCGCCGCAGCCGCCAGGCCGGTCACCGCGCCGAAGACGCCCATCGCTCGCCCCATTTCGGGGCCCCGGTAGCCGCAGCCGATCAGGGCGAACGTGGTAACGGCCATCGCCGCGCCGCCGATGCCCTGCACCCCGCGGGCCACGATCAGTACACCCACGTTCGGGGCCAGGCCGCACAGCAGCGAGCCGATCCCGAAGACCACCAGGCCGGCGACGTACACCGTGCGGGCGCCGAGCCGGTCCACCAGCGCTCCCATCGTGAGCATCAGGACGGCCAGAACCAGCGTGTAGATATCGACCACCCACTGCAGGCCGGTCAGCGAGGCGGACAACCCCTCCCCGATGTCGGGCAGGGCAACGGACAACACGGTGGTGTCGAGCAGAAACAAGAAGGTGCCGAGACAGACGGCTACCAATGGCCACCACTTGCGCATGAGGCTTCCTCCGCAGAGCTTTTCGGACGCCTCCCACGGTCGGGGAGCAACACCCGAACCGCCGCCCACCCGGCCATGTGCGGTGGATGCCGGCACACTCATGCCCCATGAAGACGGATACCGTCACACTGGACGCCATCGATCGAGGGCTGGTGCATGCCCTACAGATCGATGGCCGGGCCCCGCTCCGCCTGGTCGGCGAAGTCCTCGGCGTCTCCGAGAACACCGTCGCCCGCCGCTACCGACGCCTGCGCGCGGGCGGCATCCTGCGCGTGGTCGGCACGCTCAACGGCGCCCGCCTCGGCTACCACGCCTGGACCATCCGGCTCCAGTGCACCCCGGACGCGGCAACCGCCATTGCCAAGGCCCTGGCCACCCGCCCCGACACCTCCTACGTGCACCTGCTCTCCGGCGGCACCGAGATCTCGTGCAGCGTGCAAACACCCACCACCGACGAGAGCGAGGCGCTGCTGCTGCACAAACTCCCCAGAACCGCCCGCATCACCGCCGTCTCCGCCCACCTGCTGCTCGGCCACTACGCCCTGCCCAACAACTGGGCCGGACCCGCCCGCCTCACCGCGGAACAGGCCGAGCGGCTCACCCCGCCGCCCACCGACGACCGCGACATCACCCCGGGGCCGGCGGACCGCCCGCTCTTCGACCTCCTGGCGCGGGACGGACGCGCGAGCCACACCGAACTCGCCGCCGCGACTGGATGGTCCGAATCCACCGTGCGACGCCGACTCACAGCCCTGCGCCAAGCCGGCGTACTGACCTTCCTCGTCGACATCCCGCCCGCCGCGCTCGGCTATCACGCCGAAGCCCGCCTGTGGATGTCGGTACGACCGTCCCGGCTCACCGCCGTGGCCTCCGCGCTGGCCCGCCATCCCGAAGTCTCCCTCGTGGCCCAGACCACCGGGCCGACCAATCTGCTCGCGGCCGTCAACTGCCGGAATTCCCTCGACCTTGCGCGGTATCTGACCGAGCGGATCGCCTCGCTGGACGCGATCCACACGATCGAGACGGCCCCGGTCATTCGCACGGTGAAACGAGCCGGCACCCTGCTTCCGATCGAACGCGCTGCCGTGCCCTCCCGGAAGTGAGTGGCTGCGATCGCCCCCGGCCCGGCAATCAAACCTCGGCCGACCCACCCTGGTCCGAGGGCGAGCGCGAGCCCAAGCCCGCATCCACGCCCACGGCCACGGCCACGGCCACGCTCGCGTCCGCCTCCGCCTCCGCCTCCGCCTCCGCCTCCGCCTCCGCCTCCGACCAATCGATCGCGTAGTACTTCAGCTCGGCGTCCTCCCTGGTCAGCCGCATACCCGCCGCCGTCATCACCCGCTGCGACGCGATGTTGTCGTGGTCGGTGTCGCCGATGACCCGCGTGACGCCCGCTGTTCGGGCGAAGTCGAGGAGACCGCGTAGCGACTCCGTGGCGTAACCGTTGCGTTGGGCCGTCGGGATCAGGCCGTAGCCGATGGTGACCGTGCCGTGCGCGTCCGGAGCGCCATGAAAACCTATGCCGCCGATCGCCTGCCCGTCCTCCCGGCGGCGGATCTCGTAGTTGGCGAAAGGTCCCGGATCACCCGTGGTCGCATACCTCTCCAGAAATCGCCTGCCCGCCACCACGTCGCCACCGGTCGGATAGCCGACCGCCCAACGCGCGTGCTCGTCCGGCGTGCCGGCCACCAGGCGCTCGGCCTCGGCGACAGTCAGCGGATGCAGGACGAGTCGTTCGGTTTCCAGATCTTCCATGGGGGTTGGGGTATCACGGCCGGCCACCGGCCCGCACTCCAATTCCCCATCCATGCCCTGCCCTGCTCTGCCCTGCCCCGCCCGTCAGCCCTTGCGCGCCGCCAGCACCTGGATGCCGCGCGGCCCGGGTGCGTCGTGCTCGACGGTCAGGCCTACGGCGCGGCACTGGTCGGCGAGCCAGTCCCGGGCGATCCGCAACTTCGGGTAGCAGCCGACCTGCTGGGTCCAGGCAGTGCCGTCGTGGGTGTGCAGGAGGTCGTGGACCAGGACGGTGTCCTCGTTCGGGTATTCCAGGAAACACGTCAACACCCGGTCGGCGGTGCTGCGTACCGGGATGAACCGGTCTATGCCGTGCAGGGTTTCGGTCAGGTCGCGGTAGGTGACGACCAGCCGGCCGCCGGCCCCGAGGGCCCGGGCGATGTCCGCAAGCAACGTGCGCACGTCGTCCTTGCCGGGCAGGTGGGTCAGGGTGTCGCCCATGCACACCACGGCCGCGACCGTACCCGCTTCGGTGCGCTCCGGGAGCACCGTGCGAAGATCCGCGAGAACCGGTTCGATCGCGGGCAACTCGGCCGCGAATTCCGTCAGTTCATCTAGCAGAGTGCGGCTGGTGTCCACCGCCATCACCCGCGTGAAGCCCAGTCCGGCCAGGGCCAGACTCTGATTGCCCGGTCCACAGCCCAGGTCCACCGCGAGCGCCGAGGTCGCCGTCGGCGCGATGTCGAGGCCGGCCAACAGTTCGGCCTGGCCGGCGGCGACCGGCGCCAGGTCGCCGCCCAGCATCCAGGTGTAGTTGGCGGCCAGGATCCGCTCGTAGTGCTCGGTTGCGGCGCGGGTCATCCACGTACTCCTGTCGAGGTAGCGAAGTAGCGGGGTACCGAAGTACCGGGGTAACGACGTGCCGGGGTAACGACGTGCCGGGGTAACGACGTGCCGGGGTAACGACGTAACGAGAGTGGCGCCACGCTACGCGGTGGCCGCGAGCGTGGCACGGTTCGGTGCGGCCTGCCACCCCAGCATCGGCAGCGCAACCAGCGCGTCGACCATCCGACTCGGCACCTCGAACACCTGCGGCGCGGGCTCGGCGAGGGCCGGCCTGGCCGCCCGCCCACCCGCAGCCGCCGTCCTCGGCGTGACCACGAAGCGCAGGAACAGGAACCGGGCGATCCCGGCGATCCCGGACGCGGTCAGGTAGACCGCCTGCTCCTTGACAACCCCGGGAGCCGATTGCACCGCGTGCAGCCCGAGCACCGCGCCGGTGGTGAACAGGTAGCAGACCAGCGCCGAGAACGCCGCCTGGACGTGCAGCCGCCCGGGTGCCCGACCCGCCCGGAAGGTGAACCGGCTGTGCAGTTCGGTCGCGAGCAGCGTGAAGGTCACGGTGACCAGGGCGTTGGCGACGACGATGGACAGGTGACCGGACAGGGCGACCAGCGTCGCGCTGGACGCGAGCCCGGTGCCACCACCGAAGATGACGAAGCGCATGAACGCGGCTACCGTCCCCGATTTCGCTGCGGCGCTCATGGATTCCTCTGGTTCCTGGTGGTCGACTTCGGCTGGTCCTCGTCCTCGGCTCCCTAAATCTAGAGGTACGCGAGTGCCGGGGAATCAGTCGTGTGTAGGTCGTGCCGTTAGTGCTTGGGGAGGAGCGCCCCCTAGGGGGAGTACTCCGAGCGGCGCACGTCGACGAGGACCGAAGTACGCCCCTGTACATATGCCGGGGGACCCATACGACCCTGAGCGACCCCGAGCGACCCCGAGACTCGTCGGGGACCTCGAAATCCGGAGTCGCCGCCCCCGGATGATCACGGTGCTTCGGCGACGCGGACAATCGGCGATGGGCGTCGGGCGAATGCCGTACCGAGAGCCTTCCCCCGGAGAGGAACACCCCATGCCGCTGAGCGATCTGTCGCTGGACGAGTTGGAGCAGTATCGGCCGGCCCGGGTCGAACCGGCCGACTTCGACGCGTTCTGGGCGCGCACCCTCGCCGAGGCCGACGCCCATCCGCTCGACGCGACGTTCGCACCCGAGGCCGGGCCGCTGACCCAGGTGGAGGTCTTCGACGTGTCCTTCGCCGGGTACGGCGGGCAACGTGTGCACGGCTGGCTGGTACTGCCCACCCACCGCGACGAACCGCTGCCGTGTGTGGTCGAGTTCCCCGGGTACGGCGGTGGCCGCGGCCTGCCGCACGAGCAGCTGCTCTACGCGGCGGCCGGGTTCGCCCACCTCGTGATGGACGTACGCGGCCAGGGCAGCACTTGGCGCAGCGGCGCCACCGGGGACGACGCGCCCGCCGGCAGCGGGCCGAACCATCCGGGCTTCCTGACCCGGGGCATCACCGATCCGGATCGCTACTACTACCGTCGGGTGTTCGTCGACGCGGTCCGCGCGGTGGCCACCGCGCGCAGCCATCCGGCCGTGGATCCGACCCGGATCGCCTCGGTCGGCACCAGTCAGGGCGGCGGTATCGCGCTGGCCCTGTCCGGCCTGGTGCCGGACCTGGTCGCGGTGTCGGCCGACCTTCCCTTCCTGTGCCAGTTCCGGCGCGGTGCGGAGATCGCCTCGACCGGGCCCTACGGCGAACTCGCCCGCTACCTCGCGGCGCACCGGGACCACAGCGACCAGGTGTTCCGCACGCTCGGCTACTTCGACGGACTCAACCTCGGGGCGCGCGCGACCGCGCCGGCCCTGTTCAGCGCCGCGCTGATGGACACCACCTGCCCGCCGTCCACGGTGTTCGCCGCCTACCACCACTACGCGGCGGACAAGCGGATCGAGGTCTACCCGTTCAACGGCCACGAGGGCGGCGAGGCATTCCACGAGGTCGTCGGACTGACCTTCCTGCGCGACGCGTTCGGGGTCTGACGAGCCGACCCACGCGGAGCGCGACCGGCGACACCCGGACCCGCACTCCGACGCGCACCCACACTCACACTCACCCGTCGCCCACGCCCGCGCCCGCGCTCGCTCTCACAGTGGGCGATGCATGATGTGCAGCCCGACATAACCGTGCGTCGGGTGCTTGAAGCCCTCCGGCAGCGTGCCGATGATCTCGAACCCGAGGTTGCGGTACAGCCGTACCGCGTGCGTGTTCGTCTCGACGACCGCGTTGAACTGCATCGCCCGGTAACCCGCCGCACGAGCCCACTCGATCGAGTACTCGCACAGCGCGCGGCCGACCCCGCGTCCCGCGTGTGCGGGATCGACCAGGTAGCTCGCACTGGCGATATGCGAGCCGTTGCCCATGTGGTTGCGGTTCATCTTCGCCGTGCCCAGGACCACCCCGGCGTCGTCCACCGCGACCACCGTGCGCGACGGCGGATCGAGCATCCACCACCCGCGAGCCTGGTCCGCGCCCGGGTCGAGCGGGTAGGTGAAAGTTTCGCCGGCGGCGACGATCCGGTGGAAGAACGGCCAGATCGCCGCCCAGTCGGCGGCGGTGACTTCCCTGATCAACATCGGCTCAGGATGCCGCGCCGCCGGGCACGTGCCAACCGGATTCCCGAGCCGGGCCGGCGCCCGGACGGCGGCTACGGATCGACGGTGAGGATCACCGCCCGACCCGCCGCGGCGGCCCGTCGGTAGAAGTCCTTCAGGTCGACCAGGTTTCCCGCCGTGTAACCGATGTCGTCCTCGTCCGCGATGCCGTCGTAGTCGACGAAGGTGAGTGTTTCGTACCGCTCGCGGACCCATGCCTCGTCCAGCGGCGCGAGTGCCTCCGCCACGTCGCGCACCTCGTCGGGCGCCACGTACCCGACCTCCCACTCGTCGCCCTCGTGCAGCAGGTACCCGCCCAGGATCGCGTGCGACAGCGGATACTCGCCGGCGGCGTAGGTCAGCGTGCCGTCGGTCAGGCAGCGGTGCAGGGCGTCCCACGCCTTGTCCAACTGGCCGAGCCAGGGCCGCTCCCAGCGTTCCTCCAGCTCCTCGACGACCGCCCGCACGTCGGCGTCGTCGTCCGCGGCCAGGAGCCGCTTCGCGTCGGCGTCCTCCACCGCGAACAACACCGCACGACCGCCCATGTCGCCTCGCCTCCCTTGCCTCGGCCGGGACCACCCCGCACGCTCGGGGCCCACCGGGACAGCATGCCGGCCGAGCCGCTCGCCGGACCCGGCACGGGTGCCCGAACCGGCTTTACCGGCGGGCGAATCCGTCGAGCGCGGTACGGATTCGGACGCGCATCTCGTCGCTGCCGAGGTGGCCGGCGTCGGAGACCACGGTCAGCGTGGCGGTGGGCCAGGCCCGGGCCAGGTGCCAGGCGGTGTCCAGGGGGCTGCTCAGGTCGAGCCGACCGTGGATCAATACGCCCGGGATGCCGTCGAGCCGGCCGGCCTCGCGGATCAGGATGCCCTCGGGCAACCATGCGCCGTGCGCGAAGTAGTGCGCGCAGATCCGCACCAGCGCCGCTCGCGCCTTGGGATCCCGGCCACCGTACGGGGTCGGTGTGCCGTTCGGTTCGCCCGCCACCACCGCGTCCTCCCACGCGCACCAATCGAACGTGGCCCGCTCGCGCACCGCCGGGTCGGGGTCGGAGACCAGCCGTGCGTAGGCCGCGACCAGGTCGTCCCGCTCGGCCTGCGGTACGCCGTCCCGGAAGCGCTCCCACTCGGCGGGCAGGAACCGGCCGACGCCGCGATAGAGCCAGTCGATCTCGCTCCGCCTGGTCGTGGTGACGGCCGGGATGACGATCTCCGACACCCGCTCGGGATGCCGCTGTGCGTAGGCCAGGATCAGCGTCGACCCCCACGACCCGCCATAGAGCAACCACCGCTCCACACCCAGGTGTTCGCGCAACCGTTCCATGTCGGCGAGCAGGTGCTCCGTGGTGTTGTGCCGCAGGTCGGTACCCGGATCGCCGGCATGCGGCGTACTGCGCCCGCAGCCGCGTTGGTCGAAGAGCACCACCCGATAGCGCGCCGGATCGAACAATCGACGTGCACCCGTCGAGCAGCCGGAGCCGGGACCGCCGTGTACGACCAGCGCGGGTTTCCCGTCGGGATTGCCGCAGGTCTCCCAGTAGACGTGGTTGCCGTCGCCGACGTCGAGCATGCCGTGGTCGTAGGGCTCGATCGGCGGATAGGCGGTGTGCGTGATGTGCGTGATGTTCGACGTAGGCATGGCGGGGGCCCTTCGAGGATCGGTGTGAGTGGAGGGCTCCGACCTTAAACCACAACAGTGCTTATACAACAGCGCTGTTATATTGCTGCCATGACCGGCTACCCGACCTCTCCGCCATCCGCCTCCGTGCCCTCCACCTCGGAACTGCTCGGCACCCGGCTGCGGCACCTGCTCGACGTGCTGGATGCCGATGTCGCCGCCGGCTATGCCGGCCTCGGCCTGCCCTACGGGTTCCGCCCGCGCTACGGGCCCATACTCCGGGTGTTGGCCGCGCGTGGGCCGATCTCGATCCGCGACCTGGCCGCCGCGATCGGCGTCACCCACTCGGCGGCGAGCCAGACCGTGGCCCAGATGGTCAAGGCCGAGTTGGTCGGCCTCTCCCCCGGCGCGGACGCCCGCCAACGCATCGTCACGGCGACTCCGCAGGCCGACGAGCTGCTCCCGGTCCTGAACGCCGAGTGGACCGCCACCACCACCGCGGCCCGCACACTCGACGCCGAACTGCCCTACCCGCTCAGCCGATTGCTCGACGAGGCGCTCGCCGCGCTCGACCACCACCCGATGCGGGAGCGGATCGCCGAGGCGATGGCGACGCCGAAGGACCCGGACCCGCCGCGATAGTGCGCCCGGCCCGCCACCGCCCCTCCACGCACGCTATTGCCCCTCCACATACGTCCCGAGCTTGAACCCGGCAGGCAGCGTGCCCGCGCCGATCTTCCCGGCGAGTTGGCGCGCCTCGTCCTCGCGGAAGGTACCGGAGATCTGCACGTCGCCGGGGATCACCGACATCACGCTCGGCGCGACCAGCACCCGGCCCTCGTACACGATCGCGATCCGATTGGTGGGCAGCCGACCTTCGGCGGCATCGGCAGTGAACCGGGTGAACACGCCCTGACCCTTGTCCGTCCACTTGAGCAGCACCAGCCAGCCGCCCACCAAGGGCTGCTCCTGCGCCTTGGCCTCGGCGCTCGCGACATCGGCCCCGGTGAGTACGGCGGGGCCCAGCGCGTACTTCTCCTGCACCTTGGCGTCGCACCCCACGATCGAGTCGGTCGGCTGATCCGGGCGCGGCGTGGCCGAGTCGGCGCATTCCGGTCCGCCGGAGGGCGCGGCCGTGCCACCCGGCCCATTGGTCGCGGGCGCGAACGGGGTCACCGTGTTCACCGGACGCACCGTCAGTTGGCCGCCGCTGCCGAGGGCGCCGATCCGCTGCCGGGTGTCCGCCCCGGACGTGCTCAGCGAAACCCGTAGCACCAGCGTCCCGTCCCGCACCGTCACCGACTTCACCGACAGCCCGGCCGCACTCGCGCGCTTTCGGACCACCTCCGCCGCAGCGGTCAACTGCGGGCCATCCAACGGGCGTTCCGGTACCAGGGTGGCATCGGCGAAGCCCCGGCCGGCCCCGGGAGTCGCGGTGTGGTCGGCGTCCTTGAACCGAACCGGGTCCTCCCCCGAGCAACCCGCCGCGAACAGCACGGCGGCGACGGTGGCGGAAACCAGGAGGGGTCGGGCGATTCGAGTACGCGATGGCTGAGTCACGCGGACCAAGATGCCGGCTCGCCACCTCTCCCGCGGCCGAAGCCGTCGTTCCGGGCCGCGGCCAAGGGATGATCCGGGCCGAAAGGGGCAGTGGCACGGGGTATGGCCGGGCCGCCTCCCGGAAGTGGTCGGGTGCGCCCGGGTAGCCGAGTCGACGTGCAAGGAGACAGCCGTGCTGGACAACCGCAACCTCCGTGAGCTGATCCGCCGCTGGCGGGCCACCCCGCAGAGCACCGTCGCGCTCTTCGAGGAGGCCGCCGACGCGATCCGGGCGACCATCGCGGCCAAGGAGCGGGTCCTGTATCCGGCGGTCCGCGACGCCGACGGACACCGCGGCGGCTACGTCGACGACGCGATCGCGCAGTCGCGCCGGATCGAGGCGTTCCTGGACTCGGCCGAGCGACTCGGCCCGAACGGCCGGGGTTTCCACGACGAGGCCCAGGACGCCGCGTCCGCGATGGACGGCCTGCTGGTCCACGAACAGCGCGACCTGCTCCCGGCGATCGAGCACCTGCCGGAGGACGAACGGGACCGCCTGGACCGCGAGTACGCCACCGCCTGGGTGGACGCCTCGGCCAGGATCACCGCCACGCGCGTGGGCCACGAACACATCGACAACGGCCCGGCATAGCACCCACGGGCTCGGCCGGCCGGCGCCGCGCCCGACCCGGAGAGCGGGCACGGCTCCGAGGGCACCCGGCTGTGCGCGGCGGCCTGTTGGGGGCACACCGACCCGGTCCGCGCGCTGCTCGCGCACGGCGCCGACCCCGAGCTCCGCGAGGACCACGGGACGGGTCACGCCCCGATCGACTGGGCCTCGACCGGCCCCTATCCGGAAACCGTGGCCGCGCTCCGGGCAGCCGGCGCCGGCGCACCGCCGCCTCGAACCGGCTGAGCGGCGGCCCCACCCGGGCCCCCGCCCACATCCCCGGCGACCTCCACCGCCACCTCGACCAGCCGGGCGAGCCACGGATTCCGGGCCTGCTCGCGCCACGCGATGGCGATCGACAGCGGACTCGCGTCGACGACCGGCCGGTAGGCGATGTCGGGTCGAGGATTGCCGTCGGCGAGCGAGGTCGACACCAGCGCGACGGCCTGGCCGAGGGCGACCGTCTCCAGGGTCTGCGCGGTGTCCCGGACGAGCGGGCCCACGCTTCGTTCGCCGGCCCGACTCGGCTCGCGGTCGCGCCCGGCCCAGAAGTCGCTCTCCGCCGCGTTCGCGGTCGGCCATCGTGGCATCGGCAGACCGGCCAGGTCGGCGCAGGTGAGCGTGGTCCGGGCGGCCAGCGGATGGGCCGCCGGCAGCGCCGCCAGGCGCGCCTCCCGCAGCAGGGGCTCCAGTTCGAGTCCCCGGCGGTCGTACGGTGCGGCCAACAGCGCCACATCCGCGCGCCCGTCCCGCACCATGTCCGCCTGCTCGCCGAATCCGCTGACCGCCACCTCGACGACCGGTGCGCCGGGAATCGCCCGATACGTGTCGAGGATCCCGCGGACCAACTCCGTGGCCACGCACGGCTTCACGGTGACCACCAGGGTCGGCGGACCGGCCGCCGCCCGCCGGGTGCGGCGCACCGCCGCGTCGACCGCGTCCAGCACGGACCGGGATTCCGCGAACAGCACCTCGCCGGCGGCGGTCAGCTCGACCCGATGGCTGTCCCGGACGAACAGGGGTGCGTCCAGGCGCCGTTCGAGCAGCCGGATGGCCCGGGACAGCGGCGGCTGGGTCATCCCCAGGCGCTCCGCCGCGCGGGAGAAGTTCAACTCCTCGGCGACGACTCGGAAGTACCGCAGTTCACGCAGGTCCACGTCGGCCATACCCGCAGAGTATGGCATCCGTCCCAGCAGGTCTTTCCGCTCGCACCCCCTCCGCTGCTGAACTGAAGCCATGACCGACACGCAACGCACCGCACTTCTCGAACAGCACAAGCAGCTCGCCGTCGACTTCATCGACCTGGCCTTCAACGCCAAGCAGGGCGCCGCCGCGGCGAAGTACCTCGACCCCGCCTACGTCCAGCACAACCCGCAGGCCCGGGACGGCGCCGAGGCGTTCGTCGAGTTCATCACCGGTTTCGGGGCACAGTTCCCGGAGCTGAGCGTCGACGTCAAGCGGGTGCTCGCCGAGGACGATCTGGTCGTCGTACACAGCCTGATGCGCACCTCGCCCGCCGACCGGGGCTCCGCGATCATGGACATCCTCCGGATCCGCGACGGCCGGATCGTCGAACACTGGGACGTCATCCAGCCGATCCCGGAGACCGCCGCGAACGACAACACGATGTTCTGATCCGTCCCGTCCGGCGCCCGATCGGCAAGTACGCCTCCGTCGGGCCGACGGAGGGTGCGGATCACACCACGATCGGGCGATGGGCCGACGCCGCCTCGACGATGTCCTCGGCGGATCCGGCCGAATCACCCGGCGTCGGCCGACCACCCGAGAACCAGGTCGGCCGACGCCGGGTGCGGCACGCCGACCTCGGCCAACCGCGCCGGCCCGATCCCCGGCGGCGCCAACCCCGCCCGCAGTTCCGCGACCCCGCCCGTCCGCTCAGCCGAGTTGTTTCCCTACCTCGGTGACCACCAGTTCGCACAGTTCGTGCGTCCGCAACACGTCGTCCAGGTCCGGGAAGACACCGGTACGGACCGCGTCCAGGAAGGCCAGCACGACCTGTTCGATGCCGCGTTGCCGCGCGATCGGCGTCCAGTCGCCGCGGCGCCGCGCGGTCGGCCGCCCCCGGTCGTGGTCGACCACGTCGGCCAGGTTGTAGACCTCGCGCATCGTGTCCCGGCCGGAAACCTCCAGGATCTCCTGGTCGGACCCGCTGCGCAGGTTGAGCGTGCCGATCGCGCTGAACCCCGCGCCGGACAGATGCAGGACGAAGTGCTGGGCCAGCCCGCCTTCGACCCGGGCCCGGATGTCGACGTGCTCGATCGTGCCCGGCGCCAGGAAGCGCAGCGTGTCGACCACGTGGATCAGGTCGTCGAAGACGACGGTACGCAGCTCGCGCGCGGTGTCCACCCGGTTGCGCCGAACCACGATCAGCTCGCGCGGCAGATCGAGGCACTCCGCGTACGCCGGCACATGCCGCCGGTTGAACCCGACCATCAGCCCGACCCCACGCGCCCGGGCCGACGCCACCAGGCGTGCGCTCTCGTCGAGGCTGTACGCCAAAGGCTTGTCCACGAACGTCGGTACGCCGGCCTCGATCAGCCGGGTGACCAACTCGGGATGCGCGGCGGTCGCCGCGTGCACGAAGGCCGCGTCCAGCCCTTCGGCGAGCAGCCCGTCCAGGTCGGTGTACCGGTGCGCCGCGGGCACCCGGTAGGCCTCCGCGACCCGACGCAGCGTCTCCGGCGTGCGGGTATGCAGCCGCAACTCGACCCCCGGCAGCGTCGAAACGACGGGCAGATACCCCTTCTCCGCGATATCGCCCAGCCCGATGACGCCGACCTTCATCCCGCAGCTCCTCCCGTGGACCCGGTCGCCCCGCCGACCCGGCGAACGACCCGGCCAGCATAGGCACACGGGTCCGAACGCCCCTCACCCCGTCGCGCGCCGCCCACCGACCGGTCCGACCGGTCCGACCGCCCACCGAACTCACCGCCCCACGGCCGCCCGGCCCGAGCCCGCGAGGAGGAGCGCGGCCAGCGAGACGGGTGCGGCGGCGGGGTGTGTTCACGTTCGGCCCAACGATCGGGTGCACCGCAGGCGACCGGCGACTTCGTCACAACTACTCGGATGGCATACCGCCGAATGGCGGCCCCGATCCCGGCGCGGTCCTCGACCCCGCCGCCTGACTGCACCTCAGGACCCGTCGACACCACGCGAGTTGCCCACCACGACCGGCCCACCCGCGAGCCGTCGGCCGGTCGCGGGCCGGCCCTCGGGCGCGGCGCGCGGTTGCGCGGGTGCGCCCGCTCGACTCTCCTGAAGGCAAGCCCGCCCCGTTCCCGATCCCCACCGCCCCCTCCCGTCCCACCAAGACCCCCGGACCCGCGTGCGACCCACGCGAGCCCGGGTTTCCGCCATGAGCGGGGCCGAGCCACGACCTCGCGCGCACCGCACCACGCGCGCCAGAGAGCACCGAGAGCCAGGGGAGAGTCTCCGTGAGCGTGCCACGTACCGCGATCATCATGCCCGGCGTCGGCTCCTATGTGCCGGGCGCGCTGCGCCGGCTCCAGGATCGACCCGCCGTTCGGGACACCCTGGCCGAGATCGACGACGCGGTGGGCGATCGGGCCACCCTGCCGCCGTCCCGGCTGCTCGTGGACCCCAAGGCGCCGAACGCGCACGAGTTGATGGATCGGCACGAACTGTCCCTGCATCTGGCCATCTACGCCGGCGCGCTGGCCGCGTTCCGGCTGCTCGAGGGCGACTTCGGGATCCGCCCGGACGTACTGCTCGGGCACAGCCTGGGCGAGATGGCCGCGTTGGCGGCGGCCGGGGTGTACACGGCCGGCGACGGCGCCCGGCTGTACCTGGCCCGCGCCGCGGCCTGCACGATCCATACCAGCGATCCCGGCGGCCTGCTCACCCTGCGGCTGGCTCCCGGGCGCACTCTCGAACTGTTGTGTTCGGCCCAGTTGCCGGGTCTGGATCTGGCCTGTGACAACTCGACCGAGCACACCGTGGTCTCGGGTCCGGACGAGTCGCTGGCCACGTTCGCCGCGCTGGCGAAGCGCAAGTCGGTGGCCGCGAGGCCGTTGACCGTACGCACCCTGTTCCACAATCGGCTGCGTGAGTCGGCCGCCGCCGAGTGGCGCCGGTTGGGCGCGGACGTCGACTTCCGGGCGCCGCGCTATCCGGTGTTGTCGCCGCTGCTCGGCCGCGACTACGCGGACGAGCGCGAGTTGCGCGACGGGGTGGTGGGCCAGTTGCGGCATCCGGTGCGTTATCGCAACGCGGTGACCACACTGCGCGAGCGCGGGATCGAGGTGTTCGTGGAGACCGGTGCCCGCGATGTGCTCGGCGCGTTCGCCCGGGCCGGCGATCCCCGGGTGCGGACCGTCGTACCGGTCGCGGCGGGCGCCGACCTGCCCCGGGTCGCGGGTGCCCTGCGCGGCTGCGGGTTGTTGCACCCGGACCTGGCCGCGCCGGCCGGGTCGCCGGGGGTGCCCACCGGCTGACCGGCACGCGGGACCGTGGCGGCGAGGAGGAAGCGGCTTGCACGAGGACGTCGATCCGGCGGACGAGGAGTTCGACGCGGGCGGATTGCTCGGCGCCGACTCGCGGTTGTCGGTGCGCGCCCGGCTGCGGCTGTTCCACCGGGTGTTGGAGCAGACGTCGGCGCCGATCGGCATCCTGGATCCGCAGTTGCGCCACGTGTACGTCAATCCGGCGCTTGCCGCGCTCGGGAGCGGGCCGCCGAGCGCGCAGGTGGGGCTTCCGGTGGCCGAGGCGTTCCCCGGACTGCACGTGCCCGAGGACGTGTTGCGCGCGGTACTGGCCGACGGGGTCCCCCGGGAGACCACCGTCGCCGGCGTCGATCCGGTGCACGGGTCGGCCCGGCCCCGCTGGTGGCGGGCCGCCTATCACCGGCTCGACGACGAGAACGGGGTGTTCGGCGTGGTCGGCATCCTGATCGAGACCACCGAGTCGCGACGCACCCAGCAGGCCCTGGACCAGGCGCACCGTCGTCTGGCCCTGCTCGACCGGGCGGCGCTGGAGATCGGCACCACCCTCGACACCGACACCACGTGCCGCGAACTGGTCGACCTGCTCGTGCCGGTGCTCGCGGACGTGGTCGGCGTCGAGCTGTTGGAGCCGGCCGATCCGGACCAGGAGCTGGGCCGGCCCGCGCCGGACACCGTGCGGCTGCGCCGGGCCGCCTGGACGGCGATTCCCGAACTGCGGTATCTGAGCGCGATCCTGGGCCGGCCCGGCGAGCACATCGACTACCAGCCGGGCGCGGATGTGGCCCGGGTGGTGCTGACCGGACGTACGGTCGTGGACAACCGGCCCACCGACGCGGCGCTGCGGGCCACCGCGCCGGACGCCTCGCGGGTGGCGGTCTACCGCGCGGCGGGGATGCATTCGGCGCTGCTGGTGCCGCTGATCGCGCGCGGCGAGACGATCGGCACGCTGAGCCTGGTCCGGGCCGGGGCCTCGCCGCCGTTCACCGCGGACGATGTGGAGATGGCCCGCGATCTGGCGCATCGGGCTGCGACGTGTGTGGACAACGCGCGGCGCTACTCGCGCGAACACGGCGTCGCGCTGGCCCTGCAGCGCGCGCTGCTGGCCCGGCCCAAGGCGCCGCATCCCGATATCGAGTTGGCCACCCGCTATCTGCCCGCCGGGCGCAGCGTGGAGGTCGGCGGCGACTGGTTCGACGCGATCGCGCTGCCGCACGGGCGCACGTTGCTCGCGGTCGGCGACGTGATGGGGCACGGGGTGCAGGCCGCGGTGGACATGAGCCATTACCGGGCGCTGTTGCGGGTGTTGGCGGCGGGTGGGTCGTCCCCGGAGGTGATCCTGGAGCGGGCCGATCGGATGAGCCAGGAGGCGGGGTTGGACCGGGTCGCCACATGTCTGCTGGTGCTGGTCGATCCGCGGGCGGGGTCGTCCACGTTCGCCAACGCCGGGCATCTGCCGCCGTTGTTGGTCGGGCCGAGCGGGGAGAGCACGCTGCTCGAGGTGCCGACCGGGCCGCCGTTGGGCACCGGGTGTGGGGGTTATGCGGCGTACGTCCGGCCGCATGTGGGGGACAGCGTGATGATCATGTACACCGACGGGCTCGTGGAGCGCCGGGACGAGGACATCGACGTGTCGCTGGCCCGGTTGGTGAGTGTGCCGCTGGCGCCGGACGCGCCGTTGGAGGAGTTGTTGGACGTGCTGCTGGATCGGTTGGTGTTGCCGCCGGTGGAGGACGACATCGCGGTGGTGGCGGCCCGGCGGGTGCGGGGCCTCGGGTAAACCCGGGGGCGGGGGCGTTCCACTCCGACGCCGGAGGTGATCCACCGTTCGGCGGCGAGGGGTGGCGGGGCTTTGGGCGGCTTTTTACGTTCCTTGTAGCGGAACTTCCCGGTGAGCCCGGTCTGTCGGGTTCCCGATGTCCGGTTCCGGCTGTCCATTCGCTGTGGTCCCTTGGAGGACGAAATGCGCTGTGCCCGTTTCGCAGTCGTCGGCACGATCGTCGGTCTCACCGTATGCGGCTCCGCCGGCGCGGCGTTCGCCGCCGCGCCGATGGCGGCCTCGTCCGGTCGTCCCGGCGACACGGTGCTGCTGTCGGATGACAAGCACTGCACCGCGAATACGGCGACCGCGTCCTCGGCCGCGTTCACGTCCTCGGTCACCCTGACGCGCGAAGGCGCCGAGGTCAAGGGTCAGGCGACGATCAAGGATGTGCCGACCGGCGACTACGAGATCAAGGTGGTCTGCGGCGAGGGCCAGGAACTGATCGGCAGCCTGCATGTGATGGGCAACGCGCCGACGGCGGCGTCCACGGCCGGTCTCGGCGGCACCCAGGGGGCAAACCCCGCGCTGCTCGCGGTGGGTGGTCTGGTCCTCGCGGGCGCGGCCGGCACCGGCTTCGTCGCGCTTCGCCGTCGGGCGTCGAACCCCGCCTGACCGATGACTCGTTCCGCACCCCCGGCGCCGGATGGTGCCGCGGATCGGCGGCACCGACGCGTTGGCCGTCGCCTGATCTGGGCGGCGGCCACCGGCGTGCTCGCGGTGAGCGGCGCAGGTCTGCTGTACGCCGGTTACGATGCCGCCCGGCCGCCGCCGCGCCCGCCCGCCGCGGCGGCCGTACCGATCGCGCGGGCGCCCGATCCCGCCGGGCCGGCCGCCCCGGGGCCGAGCGCTCCCGCGCCGCCCGCCGAGGCGCCGCCGCTGCGGCCGTCGATCCCGACCCGGATCCGGATCCCGGCGCTGAACATCTCCGCGCCGCTGGCCGGGGTCGGTCTGGACAAGGGCGGCGGCATCGAGGTGCCCGCGGCGGGCGAGCGCAATCTGGCCGGCTGGTACCGGGGCGGCATCACGCCCGGCGAGAAGGGCACCGCCTCGATCGCCGGCCACGTGGACACCGCCGCCGGGCGGGCCGTCTTCTACCCGCTCGGCGCGTTGCCGCGCGGGTCGCGGATCGAGATCGACCGCGCGGACGGCAGCGTCGCGGCCTTCGTGGTGGACGGGGTCGAGGCGTTCGCCAGGAACGACTTCCCCACCGCGCGCGTGTTCGGCGACGCGCCGCGCCCGGAGTTGCGGCTGATCACCTGCGGCGGGGCCTACAGCAAGAAGAATCACTATTCCGGCAACGTCGTCGCTTTCGCCCACCTCGTCCCGTAAGTATGTCGTTTTCGGATGTCCGGGCGCGAACATCCGATCTGCTCATTACCCGCCGGGAATTGGCGGTGGGCACCCCGGCGATCCTTGATCATCTCCACGGGTCGGGATTTTGGGTCTTGCCAATAAAAAGCGGAACTGGCAATAATCCGATTACCCAATCCATACGGCCCTACCCGGCCGGGAGAGGAGACGTCATGATGCGTCTCGCGGATCGTCTGCTGAACCGACTGACCCACAAGGTCACGGTCGAAGCCGGCTGCTCGGACAAGTACTACTGCAGCAACGGCTACTACTACCGGGTGTTCTGCTGCTACAACGAGGGTTGTACCACCACCCTGGTCGCCAAGGGCTGCTGACGCCGCTTCCGGTGAGCCCGCTGCGGGTGGGAAACACGGGGTTCCCACCCGCAGCACTCGACAATAGAGATTCCACGGCAACAGTATTCCCTGGCGCAATATCTTCCAGCGGGATTCCATGACTCGGCGGCGGGCCGTGATGATTTCCTGGTCCGCCGTTTCCGCGCGCCATAACGCTGCCGCGCGCCATAAAGGGGGTGCCCATGGGTTATCTATATGTGGGCTGCGCTTGCCTGGTAGGCCTGGTATTCGCGGCCTCCGCCGTCTCGAAGTTCCGCGATTTCGGTGGTTTCGTCGATTCGGTGCCGCGCCTGGTGCCGATGCCGGTCGAGCGGGCCCGGCCGGTCGCGATCCTGGTGGTGGCGGTGGAGGCGTCCGTGCCCGTGCTGATCGCGGTGCCGCCGCTGCGCGTGCTCGGATTCGCGGTCGCGGCGGCGTTGTTGCTCGGCTTCACCGTCGCGATCGGCATCGCGCTGCGCCGTGGGCGCCGCTCCTCGTGCCGCTGCTTCGGCGCCTCCGAAGCCCCGCTGGGGGCCCGCCATCTGGCCCGCAACGGGGTGCTGCTCGCCGCCGCCGTGGGCGGGATCCCGGGCTCGCCGGCCGCGCTGCCCCCGGTCGCCGGCGGCGCGCTCGCGGCCGTGGCGGGCCTGATCGGCGCGCTCTTGATCATCATGCTCGACGACATCGTCGACCTGTTCGCGAGGACTGCCTGATGCCCTATCTCGTCGCCGCCGTCGTGCTGATCGGCCTGATCGCCGCGCTCAACCTGCTGCTCACCCTGGGCGTCATCCGGCGCCTGCGCGCACAGCCGGCCGGGGCACACACCGACGGCGCGCCCTCGGCCGCACCGCAGGCCGGGCTGCGGCCGGGTACCCGCCCGGAGCTGTTCACCGCGACCACCACCACGGGTGAGCAGATCACCGACTCCGACGTCTACGGTCTTGTCGGGTTCTTCTCCGCGCAGTGCACGCCCTGCCACCAAATCGCGCCGCACTTCGTCGAACACGCCCGGACCATGGGCCGGGACCGGGTGATCGCGGTGATCGCGGACACCGACGCCGAGTTGCTGGACCTGCTGTCCCCGGTGGCCCGGGTGATCGTGGAGGGCTACGACGGCGCGGTCCAGGCCGCCTTCCACAACACGTGGACGCCCTCGGTGTACCTGATGGGTAGGGATCTCACCGTGGTGGCCGCCGGGGGGCGGATGACGGACCTGTTCAGCGAAGTCCGCGCGTGAGCCCACGCATATCCGCCCGACGCATATCCCCCCGCGAACCGGCCGCCGCCGCGCGCGAGGCGCTCGCGCTGACCGTGCGCGCGGCACCCGCCCAGGCGGCCGGTTCGTTGGCCGCCACCCTCGGCATGGCATGCCTGCCGATCGTCACCGCGTGGTCGACCAAACTGTTGATCGACCGACTGGCGGACAAGGGCACCTCGATCACCGCGCCCGCGCTCACCCTGGTGCTCGTCGGCCTGGTGACGACCGTGCTGCCCGGACTCGGGCGCTATCTGCACGCCCAGGTCGGCCGGGCCACCGGTGTGCTGGCCACCGATCGACTGTTCGCCGCGGCCGAACAACAGGTGGGGCTGCGCCGGTTCGAGGATCCGCAGTTCCTGGACCGGCTCCGACTCGCCCAGCAGAGCACCACCAACTTCGGCGTGCTGACCGACAGCGCGGGCAGCACCCTCCAGGGCACGCTGACCCTGCTCGGCTTCGTCGGCTCGTTGCTCGTACTCAGTCCCACGATGACCGCAGTGGTACTGGTCGCGACCGTTCCGGTGCTGATCGCCGAACTGCGGCTGTCCCGGCTGCGGGCCACGATGGTGTGGGACAACGAGCAGGTGCACCGCCGGGAGTTCTTCTACAGCGGACTGCTGACCGGTGTTCAGGCGGCCACCGAGATCCGGCTCTTTGGGATCGGTACGGTACTGCGGGCGCGCATGATGGTCGAGCGCCGACGTGCCAACGACGCCGAACGCCGCATGGATCTCCGGGAGTTCACCACTCAGGCGGCCTTGGGCACACTCGGCGCCGCAGTGGCCGGCGGCGGCCTGTGGTGGGCCGCGACGGCGGCCCGCGACGGCACGCTCACCGTCGGCGACGTGGTGATGTTCGTCGCCGCGCTCACCGGCATCCAGACCGCGCTGAACACCCTGGTCGGCTCGATCGCCGCCGCCTATGGGCAACTCCTCGGGCTGACCCACTACGTCGCCGTCGCCCGGGTCGAGCCCGACCTGCCCTCGGCGAGTACGAGTCCGGCGGTGCCCGCGCCGGGGACCGGCATCGAGTTCCACAACGTGTGGTTCCGCTACGGCGACGACCTGCCGTGGGTGCTCGGCGGGGTGAGCATGACCGTCCCCGACGGCCGGGCAGTGGCCTTGGTGGGGCTCAACGGCGCGGGCAAGAGCACCCTGGTCAAGCTGCTGTGCCGGATGTACGACCCGACCCGGGGGCGGATCACCTGGGACGGCGTGGATCTGCGCGACATCCCGCCGGTCGAACTGCGCGCGCGGATCAGCGCGGTGTTCCAAAACCACATGAACTACGACATGACCGCCGCGGAGAACATCGCCCTCGGCGACCCGGACAGCATGGACGACCGCGCCCGGATCGAGGCCGCCGCGCGACGTGCGGGCATCCACGACACGCTCACCGCGCTCCCGCGCGGCTACGACACGCTGCTGACCCGGATGTTCTTCAGCGAGGCGGACAAGCAGGACCCGGACACCGGCGTGGTGCCCTCCGGCGGCCAGTGGCAACGCCTCGCGCTGGCCCGGGCGTTCGTCCGGGCCGGACGGGACCTGATGATCCTGGACGAGCCCAGCTCGGGGCTCGATCCGCAGGCCGAGCACGAGGTGCACACGCGCATGCGCGAGTACCGCGAGGGCCGCACCAGCCTGCTCATCTCGCACCGGCTCGGCGCGGTACGCGACGCCGACCTGATCGTGGTCCTTGACGGCGGACGGATCATCGAACAGGGTCCGCATCAGGAATTGCTGGACCACGAGGGCCACTACGCGAGCCTGTTCCGGCTCCAGGCGGCCGGTTATCAGGAGGCGAAGTGAACGGACTCAGGGTGGCGCTCGCCGGCGCGGTGGCCGGCGGACTCGGCGGCGGGGCGCTGCTGTGGGTGCGAGGACGCTACCTGGTGGCCACGGTCGAGGGGCCGAGCATGCAGCCCACCCTGTCCCCGGGCGACCGACTACTGGTCCGCCGGGCCCGGCGGGTGCGCGCGGGCCAGGTGGTGGTGGTACGCATCCCCAATCCACCGATGCTGGACGGACTGCCGCCCGGGGCAGCGGAGTTCACCCCGGAGGAGGCCGCCGCGCTGCCGATGCGGCCGGACCTGGCCCCGGATCCGCGCGGCCGGTTGATGATCAAGCGGGCGGTGGCGGTGGCGGGCGATCGTATCCCCCGGGACCGCTTCCCGATCCTGCGCGACGTGGCGGCGGACGTGGTGCCGGCCGGGGCGCTGGTGGTATTGGGGGACAACGCGGCGTCCAGTTGGGACTCGCGGGCGTACGGGTTCGTGTACCGGCATCAGGTGATCGGCGTGGCGGTACGGCGCATCGCCCCGCCGGGCGGGGCGCGCTCCACGCGGGCGGGACTGGTGTGGGCGGCGCCGACGGCCGAGGAGGCGGACGGGGACGAGGTGCGGGTGGTGGAGGGCGAGCGGCGCGGGGGCTGAGCCGCCGGGGCGGGTCAGGTTCGGGCGGGTGAGTGCGACAACGCCGCATGGCACGGCGCGGGGGCCGGGCCGTGGGAGCGGAACCGACCCATCCCGGCCAGGACGGCGCGGGTCGGTCCCCCGGCGCCGCTGCGAACGGCGCGGGAGCGGGTCCGCCGGGGCGAGGCCAACCCGCCCCCGCCGGCCCGGACCCGGGTGGGTCAGTCCGGGAGCGCCGCGTAGGCCGCCTCGCGGACGTCCGGGTCGGGGTGGGTGAGCCATTCGGGCAGTAGTGCGGCTCGGTCGGTGTCCTCGGCGGCCGCTCGCAGCAGCCGGATCGCCAGGAGGCCCGGAATCGTGCCGGGCGCCCGGTGCAGGTGGGCGCACAGCTCGGCCAGCGCCGGGCCCGGCTTCAGGTGGTGCCGGGACGAGGCCGGCATGTGCGTCCAGCGCCCCGGGCGTTCGTCGACCACGGCGATCAGTTCGTCCCACAGGTCGAGGGCCGGATCGCCGTCGGCCAACCGGGACACCGCGAGCGCGTACAGCGGTACCAGTGCGGCCCCGGCCAGACCCGCCGCCCGCAACGCGTCGACGACCGGTCGGAACAACTCGCGCGGGGTGTCCCGCCACGGGCCGCACCACCCGGCCAGTGCGACCAGTTGCCCGTGTGCGCGGGCGGCGACCACGACGTCCGGAGCCCCGCTCAGCTCGACCAGGCGGGCCGTGGCACGGCGCAGCGCCGCCCGGGCGGTCCTCGTCTCGTGGGCTTCGACCAGCCACCGGATCGCCAGGCGCGCAGTGGCCGGCGACCAATCCGGGCCGGTCAGGTCGGCCATGATCGCGCCGACGCTCGCGAAGCCGTCGGGGTCCTCCCGCCACCACCGCTGGTAGGCCTGCATCGCCGCCGATCGGGCCGGGCCGGCCGGGCCGGCGAGCACCGTGGACACCACCCGGGCCAGGGCCGGCTGCGCCCGACGGGGCACGTCCTTCGGCCCGATCAGCACGATCGCCTCGCGTACGGCCGGGTCGCCCGCGAAGGCCGCGACCAACAGCGGGGCCACCTCGGGGTGTTCGGCGAGGGTGGCCAGGCCGGCGACCGCCGCGACCCGGACGTCCCGATGCAGGTCCGGTTGTTCCCACACCTCGCGCAGCACCCCGATCGCACCCCGCGGGGCCAGCGCCGACACCAGGCGGACCGCCTCCTTGCGCGCACCCACCGACGCCTCGGCCGAACGCAACACCGAACCCAACGCGGCCGGGATGTCCGCGTCGGCCACCTCGCCGAGCACCGCCCGGCAGGCCCGGACCGCCGCCCCCGCCACCACGCCGGACCCGACGCCGGCCACCCGGAGCAGCACCGGCAACGACTCGGCCGCCGGGGCGGCCCGCCCGTACGCGGACACCGCCGCCACCCGGATCGGCTGGGTCGGCTCGCCCTCGACCAGGGTGCGCAGCAGCACCGGATCGGTCAGCTCCTCGGTCGCCGCGACCCGGTCCCACAGCTCGGCGTCCGGGTCACCGGTCACCCGGGCCAACGCCTCGGCCCGCAGCGCACGTTGCCCGGGCGTCCAGCGGCCGGCCACCGACGGGCGGGGCAACCTCGGCAGCCGGCGTACGTACTCCACCTCGTCGAGCAGGTCGGTGCGTCGGGTCAGCAAAAGCTCCGCGATCGCCGGCACCGCCGCGAACTCGGGCTCTCGGCACAACACTTCGGCCACCCGCGCGTCCCGCTCGCCGGCCCGCACCCACAACACCGCCGCCGCCGAGCGGGTCGCGAACTCCTCGGCCTCGCGCGCCGCGCGGTCGAGCAACGCGTCCGCCTCGGGCAGTGCGCCCAGGTGTGGCCGAAGCAGGCCGGCCAGGTGCAGGGTCGGGGTGAACCGGCCCCGATCCGCATGCGTAAGCAGGGCGTCGTGCGCGCCCGCCCAGACCGTCCGGATCGCCGCGATCGGCAGTCCGCGCAGGGTCCGGTGGGCGGCGGGCAACCGGCGGTCCGCCAGTACCGACAACACCGACGGCAGCAGCGCGGCGAGCCGCGCCACGTCCCCGTCCCGCGCCGCGCGCACGAGCGTGCGCAGTACCCAGTCCGCGAGTTCCTCGCCGCTGCCCCGCGACCGGTCCCGAGCCTGGACCGTACCGACCGCGGCATCGTGCAGCGCAGCCGCCGGCACCGCCGCGAGCAGCCGCTCCGGCGCGGCCCGGATCGCGGACAACGCGGCCTGGCGCACCTCGTCGCGATCGTGCCAGGCCCGCCCCGCGCCGGCCAGGACCGCGCCGAACTCCGCCGGATCGCCCTCCCGTACGGCGCACGAGATCAGCGCGGGCCACGCCTCGACCCGGACCTGGTGCCGATGGTCGGCGGTCTCCGCGGCCAACCGCTTCCGGGCCCGGGCCAGGGGCAGTACGGACCACAACTCGCGGTATTCGTCGGCGTCTCGCTCCGGGTCGAGCGTGGCCAGGAGTCGTTCGACCACCGGGACACGTTCGCCCGGCGGGAGCGCCGCGTATACGGCGCCGCGGAGCTCCTGTTCGTACTCGGTGTCGGCGGCCTCGACGATGCGCAGGCGTCGGTCGACGGGGAACAGGTGCAGTGCGGAGCGCTCGTCGGGCCGCGCGGTCGCGTTGCGCACCACGGCGGCGGCCTGTTCGTCGGTCAGCGCGGCGAGTGCGGCGGCCACCTGCGGGGTGGCGCGTACCCGGTCGATCTCGACCTTGGAGTAGGGGTCGGGGCGCACCCGGATCCGGTCGAAGGTGGCCGCCGGCGCGTGCGCGGCGAGCGCTCGCATCGGCTCGGGGCTCCCGCGGAACAGGTCCCAGGCGATCTCGTCGGCCAGGACGGCGAGGGGTTCGCGCCCGGCGATGGTGATCAGCGCGGCTTCGGGGATCTGGTTGCGGACCCGCCACAGCGCCCGGTCCGAATTCCCGGTCAGGCGACGAACCAGCAGGTCCAGGACCGCGCGGGGGGCGAGTCGGGCGAGCGCGGGCCAGGCGTCCGGGGGCGGCTCGACGCGGGTCAGCCAGTCGGCGACCACGCCCGGCGAGCAGGCGGGCAGGAGCGCGGCCACGTCGGCGTCGCCGTGGCGCTCGGCGACCATCGGGACCAGTCGGTCGGCGGCGGCTCGACGGCGGGAGCGGCGCAGGATGCCGTATACGTCGCGGCGGACGTTGCGTGGAGCATCCGGTATCAGGTCCTCGAAGACCCGGTCCGGGAGGCCGAGTCGGTCGGCGACGGACAGGGCGCGCCGGCGCAGTGCGGGCTCGGGTGTACCGCGCAGCACTTCCTCGATCGCGGCGGTGTCCCGGCGGGCGGCGGCCAGGTGCAGCGCGGTGTGGTGGTGGGTCGGGTCGCCGGCGGTCAGCGCCGCGTGCAGCGTGCGGTAGGCCGATTCGGGGAGGGCGCGGGCGAGTTCGGCCAGGGCGCGGATCCGGGCCGGATACGGTTGCGGATCGAAATGGTCGTCGATCTCCTTCGTGGTCTGCGGAATCGCGGGGGTCTGCGGCACCGGGTCATCGTGTGGGATCGCGGTGCGGGCCGCAATCGGGTTTCCGTCGATCCATCGGGTCGGGTCCGGCCGGGCCGGGCCGGCCGGGGGTGCCGCCGGCCCGGCCCGTCGGTGGGTCAGCAGGCGCCCTTGTACAGGTACTTGCTCACGTCGGGCTGGTCCACGTTGTCCTTGGTGACGGCGATCAGGTCGGTGGCGATGGTCTTGGGGACCGGCTTCTTGTCCAGTGCGGCGACGGCCTGTTCGACGCCCTGGGCGCCGATGTCGAAGGGCTTCTGCGCGATCAGGCCCTGGATCGAGCCCTTGCGCAGCGCCTCGACCTGCTTGGGGGTGGCGTCGAAGGCGACCAGCTTGACCTGGCCCGCCTTGCCGGCCTGCTCGATGCCGGTGGCCGCGCCCTCGCCGCTGAACACGTTGGCGCCGAAGATGCCGACCAGATCGCGGTGCGCGGCGATCGTGGAGGTGACGATCGAGGCGGCCTTGGCCGGGTCGTCGTCGTTGTACTGCACGCCCAGGTAGGTGATGCCCGGGTGCTTCCTGATCTCGGTCTCGAATCCCTTCAGACGCGCGTCGGTGGTGGAGATACCGGGCTTGACGCTGATCGCGGCCACCGTGCCCCGGTCCTGGACCAGGTTGGCCAGGGTCTGCGCGGCGAGCGCGCCGCCGCGTTCGTTGTCGGAGGAGATCGCGGTCTCCCGGATCGAGGCGTCGTCGAGTTTGGTGTCCACCTCGATCACCTTCGCGCCGCGGGACTTGAGCTGCTGTTCGGGTTGGCGCAGGGCCTGGGTGTCGGTCGGTGCGATCAGGACCGCGTCCGGGCTCTTCGCGGCGACCGCGTTGACCACGGGGGTCTGCAACGAGGCGTCCCACTTGTCGGCGCCGGTCACGTCGAGTTTGACGCCGAGTTCCTTGGCCTTCTGCTGTGCCCCGCAGGCCATCGAGATGTAGAACTCGTCGCCCTTGACCCCCTGAACGAAGGTGATCTTGCGCCCACCCCCGGAGCCGCCGTCGTCGCTGCACCCGCCGAGGGTGGCGGCGGCGGTCAGGGCGATGGCCACGGCGACGTAGGTCGGTGTCTTCATCGGGCTTTGCCTCCTGGCGGTGCGGTGGTGGTGGCGGGATGGCGAGGTGGCGAGGTGGCGAGGTGGCGAGGTGGCGGGGTGGCGGGGTGGCGAGGTGGCGGGGTGGCGGGGTGGCGGGGTGGCGGGGTGGCGAGGTGGCGGGATGGAATCGGGGTGGGTGGCGGGCCGATCGGTTCGGGTCAGTGGCGTTGGCGGGCTCGGCGGCGTAGTTGGTCGGCGTAAACGGCGGCGATCAGGACGGCGCCGACGGCGACGCTCTGCCAGAACGGCTGGACGCCGAGGATGACGAAGCCGTTTTGCAGGATGGCCGGAATGAAGACGCCGATCAGCGTGCCGACGATGGTGCCGACGCCGCCGAACAGGCTGGTTCCGCCCAGTACCACGGCGGCGATCGCGCCGAGCGAGTCGTTGGTGTGGCCGCCGATCGTGGTGGTGGTGAAGCGGGCCAGGGACAGTACGCCGGCGAGTCCGGCGAGGGTGCCCGACAGGGCGTACACCTTGATCATGTGCCGATCGACCGAGATCCCGGCCCGGCGGGCCGCCTCGGCATTGGAGCCGACCGCGTAGGTCCGTCGGCCGAACCGGGTGGTGGCCAGCGCGAGGGCGCCGAGCACGGTGACCCCCAGGGCGATCAGGACCAGCCAAGGCACGCCCAGGAAGCGGCCGTTGCCGATCGTGTCGGTGAAGCGGGTGGGCACACCCCGGACGTCCTGACCCTCCGTCATCACCTGGGCCAGGCCGAGCGCCATGCCCAGGCTGCCGAGCGTGACGATCAGCGCGGGCACCCGGGCCTTGGCGATCAGGAATCCGTTGAGCGCACCCCACGCGGCGCCGGCGGCGAGGCCGGCGAGTACGCCGAGCAGGATCGCCCCCCAGCCGGCGTCGGGGCCGGCCACCGCGGTCATCGTCTTGGCGGCGGCGACACCGGCGAAGACCAGGACCGAGCCGACCGAGAGATCGATGCCGGCCATGATGATCACGAAGGTCATGCCGACGCCGACGATCAGGAGTACTGCGGCATCGGTCGCGACGTTGCGCAGGTTGAAGGTGGTCGGGAACTGGTGGGGCCGCATGATCGAGAAGGCGGTCACCAGGACCATCAGGACCAGGAAGGTCCACCAGGAGTTGGTCCGGGCGAGCCGGCGGGCGATGGCGACGGTGCGGGTCGCGGCGGCGGATCGGGGCTTGGGGGGATCGGCGGGGTTGGTGGCGGGTTCCGTGGTCGGTTTCGGGTTGGGTTCGGTGGCGGGCTTGGTGGCGGGTTCCGTGGTCGGTTCCGCGTGGGGTTCCGTGGCGGGTTCGGTGGCGGCTTCCGTGGTTGGTCCCGCGTCGGGTTCCGTGGTGGGTTCCGTGGTGGGATCCGTGGTGGGATCCGGGTTGGCTGCCAGGTCGGGTTGCTTCGGGTGTCCTGGTTGGGTGGAGGTCTGGTCGGGGCTCATGCCGGCGCTCCGTTCGGGTCGAGGTCGTCCAGGGCGCCGGTCATCGCGCCGACGAGTTCCTCGACCGTCGTGTCCGCCGTGTCGAAGCTCGCCACCCGTCGGCCCAGGCGCAGTACCTCGACGCGGTCCGCGACGGAGAGCACCTCGGGCATGTTGTGGCTGATCAGGACGACCGCGATGCCGTTGTCCCGGACCCGGCGGATCACGTCCAGCACCCGGCCGCGTTGCAGTACGCCGAGCGCCGCGGTGGGCTCGTCCATGAAGATCACCTTGTCCGCCCAGGCAACCGCGCGGGCGATCGCCACACTCTGCCGCTGGCCGCCGGAGAGCGTCCCGATCGGCGCGTCCACGTCCTGCAACTCGACGCCGAGTCGGGCGAACGCGGCGGTCGCCCGCTCGCGCATGGTGGCCTTGTCGAGTACGCCGAGCCGGCCGGCCAGACCGCTGCGGAGCAGTTCGCGACCGAGGAAGAGGTTGGCCGCGCCGTCCAGGTCGGGGGCCAGGGCGAGGTCCTGGTAGACCGTCTCGATGCCCAACTCCTGGGCGTCGGTGGGGCGTTCCATGCGCACCGGGCGGCCCTCGAAGAGGATCCGGCCCGCGTCGGGGCGTTCGGTGCCGGCGAGGGTCTTGGTCAGCGTGCTCTTGCCCGCGCCGTTGTCGCCGATCAGCGCGACCACTTCGGCCGGATAGACGGTGAAGTCGGCGCCGCGCAGGGCCTGCACCTGGCCGTACCGCTTGACCAGGCCGCAGCCTTCGATCAGGGGTTGCACGTGCCCAACTCCTTCGGATTGTCGGGTCGTTCGCCGCGATCGCGGTGGCCGGACCGGCGGCGCCACGGGTTCGCACATGTGTCGGGACGGGGGACGAGGGGAGGTTGCTGCCGCCCGCTGCCTGACAACGGTGTCAGTACAGTGCTCGGCGGGCCGGCGGGTGTCAAGAGTTTCCGTGGCTTACGATCCGCCGGAGATTGTGCACGGATTACGCCGATTGCCCCAACAGATGTGGACCGAGCGGGTGTTCGGATGCGGACTGTGGGTCGGGATGTCGACAGCTCACGGTAGGGCGGGTACGGTCCGGATGACAACGATGTCAGAGAGGGTGTGCAGCACATGGCAGCTGAACCCTGGCGCGACTCCCCCGAACACGCGGCCTGGCTCGACGCGGAATGCGACCGGCTGCTCCGCTTCGCCGCCGGCGCACGACTGGCCGAGGGCGGCTTCGGCTGGCTCGACGACGTCGGCAAACCGCAGGCGGACGGGGTTGTCCATACGTGGGTGACCGCACGGATGACGCATGTGTTCGCGTTGGCCCGGTTGCGGACGGGCGGCGGAGCGCGCGGGAGCGATGGGCCACGTACGAGCGGCGTTGCGCGCGGGAACGGGCAAGTGGGTGAGGACGGCGGCGAGTTGCGTGGGGCCGGCCGACTGCGCACGGGCGACGGGGCGCGCGGGAGCGGTGAGCTGCGCGGGAGCAGCGGGCCGGGTGGGGGCGCCGGACCGACTGGGGACGGCGGACCGCGCACGAGCGGTGGAACGCGCGGGAGCGGACAACCGGGTGAGGACGGCGAGTTGCGTGGGGCCGGCCGGCCGCACACGGGCGACGGGCCGCGCGGGAGCAGCGGGCCGAGTCGGGACGGCGGAACGACTGGGGACGGCGGAACGCTCGGGAACGGGCAAGTGGGTGAGAGCGGCGAGGTACGTGGGGCCGGCCCATTGCGCCGGCCGGAGTCGGGCGGGCCGGGAACGGCCGGACCGGAATTGGTTGGGCCCGGCAGCGTCGGCCGCCCGGGCGGCGTGAGGCGCGGTCCCGGCCCTGGCGGCGCGGTGCTCGGTGTCGGTGCCGTCGAAGCCGATGCGCTCCTCGCGCATGGGCTTGCCGCGTTGGCCGGGCCGTTGCGTGATCACGAGCACGGGGGTTGGCATCCGGTCGTGGATCGGGCCGGCCGGCCGGTGCTCGGGGCCGAACGGCCCGACGGGAAGCGGATGTACGACCACGCGTTCGTCGTGCTGGCTGCCGCAAGTGGGTGTGCCGCCGGCCATCCGGACGCACCCGCGCTGCTCGCCGAAGCCCTCGACGTGGTGGAGCGCCGGTTCTGGGAGCCGGACCGGGACGCCTGCGCCGAAGCCTGGGACCGGGCCTGGACCACCGGCGAGGCGTACCGGGGCGCAAACAGCAACATGCACGCCGTCGAGGCATTCCTGGCCGCCGCCGACGCCACCGGCGAGGCGCGCTGGCGGACCCGCGCTCTGCGCATCGCCGAACGTGTCGTCCACCGGCATGCCCGGGCCAACGAATGGCGCCTGATCGAGCATTTCGACGTCGACTGGACGCCGCGCCGCGAGTACAACCGTGCGCACCCCGCCGACCCCTTCCGCCCGTACGGGGCCACCGTCGGCCACTGGTTCGAGTGGTCCCGCCTGCTGCTCACCCTGGCCGAGGCGCTGCCCGAGGCGCCCGCGTGGGTACGGGTCGACGCGGTCGCGCTGTTCGCGGCGGCGGTGCGCGAGGGGTGGCACGCCGACGGCCGGCCCGGCTTCGTGTACACCGTGGACTGGGCCGGGCAGCCGCTCGTGCGGACCCGGATGCACTGGGTACTGGCGGAGGCGATCGCGGCGGCGGCGGCGCTGGGTCGGGCCACCGGAAGCGCCGACTACGATGATTGGTACCGAGTGTGGTGGGAGCATGCCGACGCCGTTTTCCTGGATCGGGAGCACGGCGGCTGGCGGCACGAACTCGACGCCGACGCACGGCCCTCGGCCGGCGTCTGGCCGGGGAAGCCCGACGCGTACCACGCGGTACAGGCGACCCTGCTGCCTCGGCTGCGGGCCTCGCCCACCATCGCCGAGGCGCTGCGTCGGGCCGGCGGCTGAGTCGCCGGGCGCGACCCGACCTCTGCACACATGGGTAGGTGCCGGGTGCGAGCCCGGCCGCTCGAAAGGATTTCGATGGCCGGCCCGACGACACCGGAGCGACCGCGCGGGCGCGGTCGCTCCACCATGAAGGACGTGGCCGCGCTCGCCGGCGTGGGCATCAAGACCGTGTCGCGGGTGATCAACGGTGAACCGAACGTCAGCGCGGTGAAGCAGCAGGCGGTGTGGGCGGCGGTGGCCGAGACCGGCTTCCGCCGCAACGACAGCGCGGCGCAGCTGCGTTCCGGCCACACGGCCAGTATCGGTCTGGTACTGGAGGACGCCGCCGACCCGTTCTCCTCGGCCCTCACCCGGTCCATCCAGGATGTCGCGCACCAGCACGGCACGGTGTTGTTCAGCGCGTCCTCGGCGGAGGACCCGGACAAGGAGCGCGATCTGGTGCTGGCGCTGTGCGCGCGGCGGGTGGACGGGCTGATCGTGGTGCCGGCCAGTGGCAGCCATACCTATCTGTTGCCGGAGATCGACGCCGGCATGGTGTGCGTGTTCGTCGATCGGCCGCCGGGTGACATCGAGGCGGACACCGTACTGGTCGACAACGTCGGCGGGGCACGTAGCGGGGTCGAGCATCTGATCCGGCACGGGCATCGGCGGATCGCGTTCATCGGCGACCGGCTGGCGATCTTCACCGCGCGGGAGCGACTGCGCGGCTATCGCGAGGCGTTGACCGAGGCGGGGTTGGGGTTCGATCCGCGGTTGGTGTACAACGGGCCGCCGTATGGCGAGGAACTGCGCGCGTGGTTGCGCGTGATGCTGGGCGGCGCGGATCCGGCCACCGCGGTCTTTTGTGGGAACAGCCGGTTCACGGTCGAGACGGTGCGCGAGATCCGCCGCTCGCCGGTACAGCCGGCGCTGGTCGGCTTCGACGACTTCGAGTTGGCGGACCTGCTGTCGCCGGCGGTGACGGTGGTCGCCCAGGATCCGTTCGGGTTGGGGCAGGCCGCGGCGCAGTTGTTGTTTCGGCGGTTGGGTGGGGATGTGACGCCGGTTCAACATGTGCACATGCGTACGCGGTTGATCCCGCGTGGCTCCGGGGAGGTCGGGCCGTGACGGGTGAGGGGTCGATGATCACGGTGATCGGCGAGGCGTTGGTCGACCTGGTCCGGGTCGAGGGCGGGGTGCCGGTGGCCCATCCGGGGGGCAGTCCGGCCAATGTCGCGGTGGGGTTGGGCCGGTTGGGCCGGCCGGTTCGGCTGATCACCCGTCATGGGAGGGACGCGTACGGGGAGTTGCTGGCCGCGCACCTGGCCGCGAGTGGGGTCGAGGTGGCGCCGGGGAGTGTGCACGCGGGTCGGACCAGCGTGGCCTCGGCCCGGTTGGACGCGGCGGGGGCGGCCTCGTACGTCTTCGACATCGCGTGGGATCCGCCCGCGTCGGTGCGGGTCCCGGCACGGTCGCGGTGCGTACACACCGGGTCGATCGCGGCGACGCTCGCGCCCGGGGCCGAGGTGGTGCGCCGGGTCCTGGCGGCGGAGCATGCGCGGGAGCGGGCGGTGGTGTCGTACGACCCGAACTGCCGGCCGTCGCTGATGGGTGATCCGGGCGGCGCGCGGGCCCGGATCGAGTCCCTGGTGGACCTGGCGGACCTGGTCAAGGTCAGCGATGAGGACCTCGAATGGCTGTATCCGGGGCGGGACTTCGCGGCCGTGGCGGACGAGTGGCTGGCCCGGGGGCCGGGGCTGGTGGTGGTCACGCGGGGGGCCGAGGGCGCGTACGGGGTATGCCGGGCGGGCAGCGCGCACGTCCCCGCGCACCCGGTCCGGGTGGTGGACACGGTCGGCGCGGGTGACGCCTACACGGCGGGCCTGCTCGACGCGCTCGCGCGGAGGGACCGGTTGGATCCGGGCGGGGTACGCGGGTTGGACCGGGCGACGCTGGCCGGGTTGCTGGGCGACGCGGGTGTGGTGTCGGCGATCACGTGCTCCCGGGCGGGGGCAAATCCGCCGACGGCCGGCGAGGTTCGGGCGTATCGGGGTGGGGGTGGGGGTGGGGCGGGCGGTGGCGACGCGGGCGGGGGTGAGCCGGCGGTTCGATAGTCCGGGCGGTTGCCGCGCGCGCTGCGGCCTTCGGCCGCGGCCGGCCCCGGATTGGAACTCGCCGACACAGCACCGGAGTTCGCTCGCGAATACGCCGCGCAGTAGCCTCACTCAACGGTCACCTCCGAAAGGGAGACAGCCCATGGCAGTACCGGCCGCAGAGGCAGAGGACATCTTCATCGTCTATGTCGACGGCCCGGACCCCGATCCGGAGGAGGGCCGGCGGGTGATGGCGGAGTTCGAACGGCAGACGGGGATCTGCCTGGTAGGCAACGAGCTGACGCCCTGTCGAGGCGAAGGCGACCTGACCGAGGGTTACGCGCGCTACGTGGTCGATATCTTCGAGGGCCAAGGCAGACTCTCGGCCGGTGCGGCGAGCCGAACGGTCATGCGCACCGTTACCGTCAACGGGACACGACGGATCGTGGCCGCCGTGCTCGCGAAGGAGTTCAACACATGGGTGCGCGGGTTGATCCCGCGGCATCTGGAGCGGCTCGCCACGACCGGAGATCCCACGACCCGGCGTCCCGCGTTCGGGCGGCTCGGCAGCGATCCGGCCGTGTCCTTCGTCGCCGGCGCGCGGGATGGACAGACCCTGCGGTTGGACGATCTCCGGATCACCGTGAGCCTGTTCGCGGAAACCGACCCGCAAGGCATCCGCGCGGCCAGCCCGGTGGGAGTTACACCCGGCTGATCACCGAGCTGGGGATCGTGGACACGCCGGGTGCGGTGGGAAGGCCCGCGGACCACGACATCGCACACTGGCTCGTCTGCGCCGACGGCGAGCAGCGGGTCGTGCACCTCGGCTATTTCGCACCGCCGAACAGCGGGAGCAGCGTGATCCTTCCGCATGACCTGATGACAGCCGACGAGCAACAGTGGCTGGGGCGTTCCATCATCTGACCTCCGACATTCGACATCTGGCACCCGACATCCGGCATCCGACAGCTCTGAAATCCGGGCTGGGCGGGGGCTGCCGGAGTCCGTCGGTGGCCGGAGGGAACGTTCGGACGCGGGCGCGATGGGCCGCTGCCGGGGTCCGCACGCGGGTTGAACCGCAGGCGGGGCCCGGCCGGGGTCGGTGGCTGTGCCGGTGCCGTTTTGTGGGCCGGCGGTGACTCCGGGTGATTGCCTTGCCGGTGGGCCACGGGGTTCTGGTAGCGGCGATATTCGGCCGGCGGGCCGGGCGCCGCGGTGGGTTGCCGGTTGTCGCCTGCGGGTCCTCGACCTCCTGGTTGTCCGCCGTTCGGGGTCGGGGTGGGTCGGATCCGGCGGGTGGGACGGCGGCTGGTTCGAGGGGTGAATCGTTTCGGATCCGTTTCGGATCGGCGCCTGCGGGGGTGCCGGGCCGGGTGGCCGAAGGGCCGTTCGGTCACGGGTGGATGACGGCGTGGCGGAGCCGCGCCGCGTCGGCGACGGGAGCCCTACCGTAATCCCATGACTGTGTCGTCGGATGCCGACCGACAGCTCGCATTGATCGTCGAAGTCCAGGACCTGGCCCGGGAGTTGGGCATAGAGGTCTGGTTGCGCGGCGGTTGGGCGATGGACTTCTTCCTGGGGCGGACAACCCGGGAGCACGTGGATGTCGACTGGTTCGCCTGGGCGCAGGACGCCCCGGCCCTCACCGCCGCGTTCGGCGCGCGAGGTTTCGTGCGGTTGGCCCGGGCGCCGGCCGAGCAGCAACTCGACTACACGACGGGCTCCGTGGAGCTGGGCTTCGCCTTCCTGGCCCGCGATCCCGACGGCCATGTGATCGTGGCCGGTGGCCCGTGGGCGGGTGCCCGCTGGCCGGACGGCATGCTCGACGCCCCACCGGGCAAATTGGGTGGGGTCTCCTGCCCGATCATCTCCGCCGAGGCCCAGATCGAGATCAAGCTGATGACACCCGTCTGGCGACCGCATCGCCCGCGTCGGGCCAAGGACGCGGAGGACATCGAGCGACTGCGGGAGGGGTTGGCCAGGTAGGCGAGGTGGGCGAGGAGCGAGGTGGGGGTGGTGGGCAACGAGCGGGGGCCGGCGGGCGGTATGACCCGGCCGGTCCGGGCGCCGGCGGGGCGGACCGCCGCGGACGTGTTCGTCGTCGGGTTCGTGCTACCGGGTTCGTGCCACCGGGTTCGTGCTACCAAGTCCGGTTGCCTACGCGGCGGCTTCGCGAGCGGCCTCGTCCAACATGGCGGCGATCTCGGCGGCGGCGGGCCGGGCGGCGGTGCGGGTGTCCGCGTCGGCGATCACCCGCTCGAGTTCCCGCAACCGCCTTGCCCGGGCGGGCACTCGCTGCAACGCCACGAATACCGCCCAGCGACGCAGGAACGTATGCATGGGCACGGTGCTGTCCGTTTGTACGGCTTCCTGCCACGCGGCGTGGAACTCCTGCTCGAAACGCACGGCCGCAGCCGGATCGAGCGAGAGCACCGCCACGCGCAGCGCCTGCTCGGTCACCGGTGGCATCGGAAACAGCGGCGCGTTGTCCGACATGTCGACGTTGGGCTCGCTCACCGCGATCGCCTCCTCATCGTGGGCTGTCTGGGCCGGCCCGGTGGCCCTCGGTTCAGGTGGGCTCGGGGATGCGTTCCGGGGTCTGGTTGCCCGTCGTCGGATCGGGGGACTTCGGCTCCGGGGTCCCGGTCGGCGGTGGGGCGACCGCCACCGCGACCGCCAACGGGATGGCCAGTACCAGGGCGCTGGCCGGGACCTGTAGGCCCGAGTCGTTGGTGGCGTAGCCGGCTACGGCGGTGGTCCAGATGGCGAGTAGGGCCGGGCGGGTCCAGGGGGCCGTTTGGTAGGCCTGTGCCAGGGCGTGGGCCCTCAGGCGGGTCGGGGACGTGATCGCCACGAACAGAGCCACGAAGGCGATGGGCAGGATGATGCCGCCCGGCCAGTGGAACGTGGACAGGTTGGTGGAGATCTTGCGGTGCAGTACGTCGCCCGCCTCGCCGTCCAGCACCTGCTGGACGAACGTGCCCAGGTGCGAGCGGTGTTCGGCCGGGCGCGCCCAGTCCGCGCAGGCGACCGCCGCCGCGGTCAGCGCGGCGGCGAGGGCGGTGAGGGTGAGCCGGGTCCAGGTCACCCGGACGCCGGCGAGCAGCAGGGTCAGCACGATCACGCCGGGCACCATGGCGAGCATGGCGCCGAACTTGTTGCCGAGGCCCGGCCAGCCCGCGATCAGGACGCCGGCGGCGCCGGTGCCGGCCGCGAGCAGGATTCCCGCGCGCCGCCGGTCGGCCGCGATCAGGCGCCCGGCGGGCCAGGCCACCGCGAACAGCAGGCCCGTGGCGTACAGCGGCCAGGTGATGTTGCCGAAGCCGTAGAACCGGCCGCCGACCAGCGGGGACAGTCCGAGCAGCGCGTTGAGCTGCAACGTCCCGCCGGTGGTGATGTCCAGCGCCAAAACCGCCGTGGTGACGCCGCCGGCCACCGCCGCCGGGCCGTACGCGATCCGCCGCCACGGCCCAAGCAGCGCCACCGCCGCGATCGCCACCGTCCACGCCGCCGTCCAGCCGAGCAGCACCGTCTTCGGCGTCGCCGACTCCTCCCACGGCGCCAGGTTGGCCAGGAACGTCCCCACCGGCACACACGCCGCGACGATCGCCACCGCCTGCACGCCACGCCGCAGCGCCCGCACCTGCCTCCCGCGCCGACGCAGCAACATCCCCACCGCGCCCGCCGCGCCGAACAGCACCACCGGCGTCCAGGTCAGCCAGGTCGAGAACTGGTAGCGCTCACGCACGAGCCGGGCCTGCTGCGCCGCGTCGTCCAACCGTGCGAGCCGCTCCACCGCCGCGGCCCCACTCGGCCCGGCGACCCGGTGCGCGGCGGCCCCGATCACGCCCGGCGGCGTCGCGACACCGAGTCGGGCGAGCAGCGTCGGTGCCACGTCGGTGAGCTGGATCAGCCCGTCCCGGCGCGTGGAATCCGCCGCCAACAGGCCGCTCTCCAGCCCCGGAGCACGCGCGGCGAACAGCCGCAGACCCGGGATCGACCCGTCGTCGCCGACGCCTGCGACCACCGCCATCGTGCGCGGCGGGAGCGCGGCGACGATCCGACCGACCGCCGCGTCCGCCTCGGCCAGACGCGCCGTACGCGCGGCCCCGGTCGGCGGCAGTGCGCCCAGGTCGACGAGGGTGAGCGCGCACCGCGCCAACTCCTCGGCACCCACCGACCCGGCGTCCGGCAGATAGCCTCCGGGCAGCCGGCCGGCCGGGTCGGCACTCGCCAACGCCGCCCCCGGCCCGACCGCGGTCACACACCGCCCCGAGCCGGCCACCGCATGGGCCAACGCCCCCAGGGGCGGTGCATACGCCGTGTCCTTGTTCACCCCCGCGATCCGCTCCATCCCGGGCACCGACCACGAGCCGTCGGCGGCCTGCTGCGGGGCGGGCCCGCCCGAGCAGCCCCCCGACGCGCGCGCACCCGCGCCCAAGGTGAGCCAGCCGTCCCCGGGACAGGTGCTCTTGCGCACGGTACGTACGACCAGTGCCGCCGAGGAGGCGTGCTCCGTGAAGGCGGCCAACGCCGGCGTCACCTTCGGATCGACGTCCCCCCACCCCAGGCCCGGCACGCCGATCAGCACCACCCGGTCCACCGCGGCGCCCGAGTCCCGGGGCGCCGCCGCCGCCGGCTGCGCGCACAGGCCGAGTACGGCCAGCAGCACGACGCACACCGCCGCCCACATCCCGGCCCGAGGTACCGCGCGAGGTACCGCCCGAGGCACGGCCCGGGGCAGTGCCCGGGTCACCACGCACCACCGGGAGCAGCACCGGCGGCGGACGCGAAAGAGGAGGAGAAGGGGCAGTTCCGGCTGCGCGCACTCAGGACGTTCACACGGCTCCGATGAGTCGAGAAGGATTCACCGAGGGTACAGAAGGTCCCCCGACCCGCCGGCCACGGCATGGTCAGCTCGCGTCCGCGTCCGCGTCCGGCTCGGCCCGCCGCGCGCGATGCGAGGCCACCCGGACCCGGGTGGCGCAGCGCGGCGTGCAATAGCGCTGCGGGGTACGGCGGCCCGTGTCGATGAAGTAGTCCGCGCAGTCGGGTGCGGCGCATTGCCCCCACGCACACCGGCCGCGTTCGCCGAGCCACAGGCCGAGGGCCAGTGCGGCGGTGGACGACAACCAGTGCGCGGGGTCGGCGTGGTGGGACGCCTTGGCGTGCAACGACCAGGCGCGTCTGGGAAGGCGGACCAGGTAGGGCCGCGCCGGATACCGGTCCAGGAGCGCGTTGATCGCCTCGGCGGCCCGGTCCTCGTCGCGCATGGCCAGGACGTCGATCAGGGGGCCGGTGGCTTCGCGTATCCGCTCGGCAGCGGACTCGGTGAGCACGAAGGAGGGGCCGCCATGGCGCTCCAGGAGCGCCCGGAGCGCGGCCGCGTCGACCTCGGTCCCGCCGCTCTGCACGGCGTTGGCCAGTTCGACGATGAAGTGGAGGCCGCGAGGGTTGTCGCCGGCCGGCTGCTCGGTCACGGCCACATCCTTCCTTCTTGCTTGGTCTGCACAGTCTTCTCGATCCCCCTCATGGTAACTTCAAAATTATCAAATGAGCGTTACATTGGAGAGCCATGCATTTTCCGAAGACGACTCCCGTACTGATCGTCGGTGGTGGGCCGGTCGGGCTCACCCTGTCGATCCTGCTGTCCGCGTACGGCGTGGATCACCTCTTGGTCGAGGCGCGTCCGGGCACCTCCATCCACCCCAAGGCCCGTGGCATCGCGGCCCGTTCGATGGAGATCTTCCGCCGAGTCGGACTCGAGGACACAATCCGCGCGGTCGGCCTCCCGGTCTCCCAGGTGTTCTTCTACCGGGGAAGCAGCCTGGTGGACCCCGACTTCGTCCGCACCGGGGTCGCCCACGACCCGGCGGCCGGCGACGACGAACGCACCCCCTCGCCGGGCCTGATCTGTGCCCAGGACGCGCTCGAACCGGTACTCCTGCGGCGGGCCCGCGAATCGGCGGCCGACGACCGGATCCGGTTCGGCACGCGGCTGCTGTCCTTCACCGAGGACGAGCACGAGGAAAAGGACGAGGAGAAGGGCGAGCATGGACCAGGCGTGGACGCCGTACTGGAGGACCGCGTGCACGGGACCCGACACACCGTGCGTGCCCGGTGGCTGATCGGCTGCGACGGCGCGGGCAGTACGGTGCGGACCGGCGCCGGTATCACCATGGACGGCCCGACCGGCCTCGGCCACTTCCTCAGCATCCGGTTCGAGGCGCCACTGGGCCCGGTGGTGGCGGATCGGGCCAGTGCTTCGTACTTCCTCACCGAACCCGGGCGCGGCGGCTTCATGGCGGTGGACAACGACCGCCACTGGATCTACCAATACCCCATCGACGCGGGCCACTCGTCCGGGCAGGCGCAGGGCGACCGCACCGACCACCGGCACCTCGCGCACCTCGTCCGCACCGCCGCCGGACTGCCGGACCTGGCCGTGACCATCCGAGACACCATGACCTGGCGGATGGACGCCCAACTGGCCTCGGCCTACCGCCGTGGACACGTCCTGCTCGCCGGGGACGCCGCGCACGTGACCCCGCCGACCGGCGGCCACGGGATGAACACCGGGATCGGCGACGCGGACAACCTCGCCTGGAAACTCGCCGCCGTCCTCGCCGGCCGGGCCGGCGCGCCGCTGCTGGACAGCTACCAGGCGGAACGCCGCCCGGTGGCCCGGCAGATCATCGACGTGTCCCGCGACAACGCCCGGACTCGCGGCGGCTACCGGATCGACGACGAACTCCTGCTCACCGCCGCCTACCGATCCTCCGCCGTCATCCCCGACCCGGACGTACCCGACGCAGCCACCCGGCCGGTGCTGGACGTTACCGGCTACCACCCCGGCGGCGCCCCCGGGCAGCGGGCCGCCCACACTCGGCTCGTCGGCCCGCCCGGGATCTCCTCCACCCTCGACCTCGTCGGACCCGACTTCGCCCTGATCACCGCGGCCGACTCGGCCGCCTGGCAGGAGCAGGCGCAGGCCGCCACGGCAGCCGGATTCCCGGTCACCGTGCACCGGCTCGACGGCGACCGACCGGCCGAGGAACTCCCCGGCTCCTTCCACCGGTTGTCCGCCCTGCCCGCGTCGGGCGCCGTCCTGGTCCGCCCCGACGGCCACATCGCCTGGCGCGCCGCCTCCCCCGCCGGCGGCCCGGAACTCGACCATGTGCTGCGGCGTGTGCTCTCCGCTCCCGGTCAGGAATCCCGCTGCGCCGCCACCAACGCGTCGCCCGTCGCCGACCGGTAGTACAGGACGGAGCGGCCGGCGCGGCGGCGCAGTACGAGGTGGGCGTCCAGGAGCACCTTGAGGTGGCGGCCCACCGAGCCGAGGCCCTGGCCGGTGAGGGCGACCAGTTGGGTGGTGCTCAGGGGGGTTTCCAACCGGGTCAGTACGCCGGCTCGGGCCGGGCCGAGCAGTCGGGCCAGCGGGTCGGCGCCGGTCGGGCGATGGGCGTCGGCGAGCGTACCGGAGCACGGGTAGATCACCGCGTAGTGCCGGGTGTCGTCCCAGGCCACCCAGCCACGTCGCTGTGGGGTGACCGGGACGAACGACAGCCGGGCCCGGCCGAGTTCGCGCGGCGGGTAGTCGTGCGTGTTGATCCGCAGCCGGCTCGCGCCCAGCCAGCGCATGCCCGGCCGCATGTCGCCGAGCGCGGCCTCCCATCCACCGCGGCCGAGTTGGCCGGTGCGGGCGATGATGTCGGCCTCGATGATCCGGCGCCGGCGCGGCCAGTCGGGTCGGACCACCCGGGTCCACACCCAGTCCAGGATGTCCGCCGCGCGCTCGCCCAGGTCGTCGGCGTCGCGCAGGGCGCCGGGCAGCGGGCCGCCCATCGACACCTCCAGGTCGGCGCGGATGGCGGCGCCCGGGGCGGCCCGGATCCGGGCCAGTTCGGTGTCGAAGGTCGGTTCGCCGGTGAGCGCGGGCGGGGGTGTCAGGAAGTCCGCGTTCCAGGTGCCGCCGAAGCCGACGCGCAGGAGCAGCGCGGTGATCGGGTCGGCGGCGAGGCGGGCCCGGTAGGCGTCCAGGTGCGCGGTCAGCCAGACCTGTTCGCCGGGGTGTGCGGCGCTGCCTCGGGCCAACGTCTTCAGCGTCGCGGTGACCTCGGCAAGTGGCGAGACGGCGAACCGGCTGCCCGCCAGGGTGTCCGCTTCGACCTGCCACCAGCCCATGGTTTCGCCTCCGGGCGAAACAGTAACGGTTGCTCGCCGGGAACCCCGAGGCTCGGCACATGCGTACCTACCGAGAGCTGTTCCGGGCCCCGGAGTACACCCCCCTGTTCGCCACCTCCTCCGCGCAGTTGGCCGCCCTGACCGTGAGCGGGCTCGCGCTCGGCACACTCGTCTTCGACCGGACCGGATCGCCGCTGCTGGCCGCGCTGGGCATGTTCGGCGGTTCGCTGGCGCAGGTGATCGGGGCCACCGCGTTGATGTCGGCGGCCGACCGGTTACCGCCTCGAGCCGCGCTGAGCCTCAGCGCGCTGGTCTTCGCGTTGGGGACGGCCGCGCTGGCCATTCCCGGACTGCCGTTGTGGGCGCTGTTCGCGATCGTGTTGGGCGAGGGCGCGGTGGCGGCGGTGGCCGGCGGGGTGCGGTTCGGCCTGCTGAACGAGATCCTGCCCCGGGACGGTTACCTGCTCGGCCGGTCCGTGCTCAACATGTGCAACGGCATGGTGCAGGTCGTCGGCTTCTCGCTGGGCGCGGTGCTGGTCGCCGCGTTGTCCGCGCGCGGCACGCTCCTTGTCGGCGCCGGACTGTATCTGCTCGCCGCCGTGGTGGCCCGCTGCGGCCTCACCCGGCGACCGCCGCGCGCGGCCGGGCGGCCGTCGGTGGCCGAGACCTGGCGGAACAACTCGCTGTTGTGGTCGGTCAAGCAGCGTCGGTACCTCTACGTCGTGCTGTGGGTGCCCAACGGCCTGATCGTCGGGTGCGAATCGTTGTTCATCCCGCTGCAACCGGACCACGCGGGCCTCCTGTTCGCCTTCGCGGCGCTGGGCATGCTCCTCGGGGACGTGCTGGGCGGCCGATTCGTCCCGAGCGCGTGGCGGCGCCGCCTTGGTCACCCCATGCAGTTGCTCCTGGCCGTGCCGTACCTGCTGTTCGCGGTACATCCGCCGCTGCCGGTGGCCTTGGCGGTGATCGGCATCGCGTCGATCGGGTATTCGGCGACGCTGCTCTTCCAGGAGCGGCTGATGGCGATCACACCGCCCGAGCTGAGCGGCCAGGCGCTGGGGCTGCACTCGTCGGGGATGGTGGCGATGCAGGGGGTGGCGGCGTCGCTCGCGGGCGGCATCGCGCAGGTCACGTCGCCGACGGCGGCGATCGTGTTCCTGGCGGGGGCGTCGATCACGGTGACGCTGGTGGTGGGGGCGGGGTTGCGGGCGACGAGCCCGGAGACGGTGGTGGCGACGGCGGAGGCGTGAGAGCGTCGGGCGGCCGGGTGATGACGGTTCCGTTGGACAACATGTACGCATCACCGAAACCCCGGCGCCGGCCGCCGTTCTCGCCGATTTCGACGCGTACGCCCGGGCCGTCGAGGCGGTGCCGGCCGCCGTGTGGGCCTACTACGGCGGCGCCGAGTCGGGCGTCGACGACGACACGTACATCCGCAACTCGGCCCCAACACGGCCTGCGCGACTATCCGTTCATCCGTTGTGTGCTTCGAGCTCGGTCGCCAAGGTCTGCTGGGTGGCCGCCCACGACGCCAAAAGCGCCAAATTGTCAGCGGTCGGTGTGCCTGCGGGTGCGGTGTAGACGTTGAGGTGCAGGCCGGGTTCGGCGGGCAGTTCCAGGGACTCGACGTCCAAGTCGAGCCGGCCCACGATCGGATGGCGCACACGCTTGCGGCCGGACCGGCGCAGCCGCACGTCCTGAGATGCCCACCGCTGCCGAAATAGCTCACTGCGCGTCGACAGTTCGCCGACCAGGGCGATCAGCTCCTCGTCGTGCGGATTGCGGCCGGCTTCCATGCGTAGCTTCGCGGCCACGTCGCGGGCAATGTGGTCGTAGTCGACAAAGAAATCGCCGGCCGCCTCGGGGTTGAGATAGACGAACCGCGCTGTGTTCGCGGGCCGTCGCGGGTCGGCCAGCACCGGTGAATACAGCGCGCGAGCGAGTTGATTCATGGCGAGCACGTCATAACGGCCGCTACCGATCCAGGCCGGCGCATCGGAGATCGCGTCGAGCACCTGCTGCTGCGTCGAGCGCACCGTCACGGCAGGCCTACGCCGGCGTGGGCCGCTGGGCGCCCTGGATTGGCGCGCGAGGTGGAACAGGTGGTCGCGCTCGGCCTCATCGAGTTGCAAGGCAGCGGCCAACGCGTCGAGCACACCATCGGAGGCACCGGCGAGGCTGCCGCGCTCCATGCGCACGTAGTAGTCGACCGATACCCCCGCCAGTAGCGCTACCTCCTCGCGGCGCAGACCTTTGACCCGACGGTTGCCGCCGTAAGCGGGCAGGCCCGCCTGCTCGGGTGCGATGCGGGCGCGACGCGAGCTGAGAAACTCCCGGGTCTCGGTGCGTAGATCCATCGTGGCCATCCCCTCACCGTAAGCCCGTCCCGCAGTTCAAGGGGTACCCGATGCGGTCGTCGCGATGCCGCCGTCCACCGGGATGATGGTGCCCGTGAGGTAGGACCCGGCCCGGCCGGCGAGAAACACGGCGATACCCGCCATGTCGTCGTCGCGGCCGAGCCGGCGCAGCGGGGTCGCCGCCGCGATCGTGTCGCCGATGGCATCGAGCGTGGACGCCATCATCCGCGACGGGAACACTCCCGGTGCCACCGCATTCACTGTGACGTGCTGCGGGCCCAGCTCTCTGGCAAGCACTCTGGTGAGTTGATGGAGTGCCGCTTTGCTGCCGGCGTACGAGTAGTTGGGCGACTGGGCGACGTGGATGGCGGCGATACTGCCGATGTTGATGATCCGCGCGGGATCATCGGCGGTGCCCGCCCTGCGAAGTGCGGGGAGCAGCGCCTGCACCAGCCAGAACGGCGACTTGAGGTTGAGGTCGAGCACTGCGTCCCAGGCCTCGTCCGGGAACGTCGCCAGCGGCTCGCGCCACATCGCTCCCGCGTTGTTGACAAGAATGTCCAGGCGTTCCGAGTCGACCTGGACAAGATCAGCGAGGCGCTGACACTCGTCGTGCCTGGACAGGTCGGCGGGAATTGCTTGAACGTCGCCGAATTCGGACAGTAGATGCTGTGCCTCCGCGCACGCGTCCGCCTTGCGTGAGCTGATGACGACGCGGGCGCCCGCCTGGAGAAGGCCGCGCGCTATCATCATCCCAATGCCCTTGGTGCCGCCAGTGACAAGGGCGTATTTCCCACTCAGATCGAAAAGTTCTGTGTGAGTGGTGAATTGGTTGTCCGCCATTGGTCTCGTCTCCGTCCCTTCTGTCGTGGAAGAAAAAATGCGCCGACACGGTCGCGCATTCGGGCAGCTGAATGAACCGATGGGGTAAAGCTGCAGTGCGTATCCAGGTTGACAGGCATTTTGGACGTCTGGGAGACCCTGGTGATACAGGTACTGCGAGAGCCACCCTTGCCTGGTACGCCGACCCCGGATCCACCGGACTGATCGAACGGGCGGGCGGCACGGCGTCGTCGAGCGTGTCGGCCAAGACGGCACTGGTGGTGGCCGGGACGGTGACGTCGTCGCGCACTAGGGAGCAACTTCCGCAGCAGCGCTTCTCATTCGGCGAGTTCATGTGCGCGCGTCCGCTATATCCGCTATGTCCGTGTGGCGGCGCATTGGGGCGCCGGATCGGCGAGTAGTGCCTGTCAGCGGATGCGCCCGATGCACGATCGGCGTCTCTCGCCGAGTTCTTCGGGGGCGAGCAGGTACGGCGGGACGACGTTCGCCGGGTCCTCGACGGGCGGTTCGTCGGGCGCGGGTGTGCAGACGGGCGGTACGAAGTCGCGCCACAGGCCCGGGCGTTCGGCGGGGCGACCCAGTCGCCCGCGTCGATCCGGGCGGGCACGTGATGAGGCTGCTCGCGGAGTGGAGCGGTGTGCGCGACGAGGCTCGGGATCACCTCATTGACCGCGGTCACCACGAAGTCGGCGCGGGTCACGGCTCGTTCCGGTAGCGGCGGACCGGGAACCACGTCTGCGTCCGGCGGAGGTATCTACGGCGCGCCCGTCGCAGCACGATGGCTCGTCGGCCCATCTCCCTTGGCGTCGGCGGCGATTCGGCACGGCTCATGGGCCCGTTCTCCTACTCGGCTGGTGCCCGGCGCGCCGTGCCGCAGGGTGGACAGGCACGGCACGCCGGGGCTTGGTGGGCGTGGGCGGCCCGATCGTCCCGGTCCGGGACTCGAAGGATCCGAGTGTCGGGCGCCTCGTGGTTGGACCGGCGTCCTGGTCGGCGATGGTGGCGATGTTGCGTACCGTCTGATGTGCCGGCCGTGTCGAGGCCCCGTCATCAAGTGGCGGGGCTTCGGCGTGCGGGTGCGTTGGGCGAGTCGTGCGAAGACGGTGGTATGCGCCTCTCGTGCGTTATTCGTGGTGATCATGGGCCATCGGCAGTCATTGGGGCGATCCATAGCAGATCGGTGAGCGCCACAGGTGGAAACGGGTGATATCGGTGTGTGGCGGCCCGAGCGCCGGCATCGTCGCGTGCGGGAGTCGGTGGTGGCCTGGAAAGGTCCACAGTGGGTGGAGGAATCCGGCGCCGCGCCACCCTTCGACGACGAATGGAGTCCCCATGGTCGAGGCACATCCCACACGAATACCGCTGCCGTTCGCCCTCGACCGCAATCCGCATGCGCCCGACGCGGAATGCCGGCTGCTCGACTGGGCGCGACGACACGAACTGCTCGACCACCCCGCCGCCGAGACCAGGCTGATCGGCGCCCGGCTCGCCGACCTGGCCGCCTACACCCACCCCGACGCGGAACCCGATCGGCTGTGCCGGTACGCCCAGTTCCTCGGCTGGCAGTTCCTCACCCACGACCGCTGCGCCCAGCCGAGGGAGCGGGCCGCGCCGACGTGGGAGCACGTGATCGGGCAGGTCGAGCCGATCTTTCGCACCGGCCGGGCCGAGTCCGCCGCCGGGCCGATGGGGCGGGCGCTCGCGGACCTCCTGGGTCGGGTGTATCCGGCCATGGGCGCCGAGTGGCGCGAGCGGTTCGCCGCCGAGTGTGTCGAGACGATGCGGCACGCGGTGCCGCGCACGGCGGGCGACTCGCCTGCGGCGACCCGGGAGTACGCCTCCGGTGTCCAGGCCTACATCCGGCATCGGCGGCTCGCCGGCGGGCAGTTCCCGTGCCTACTCCTGGACGAGTACATGGCGGACGGCGAACTGCCGGTCGCGATCCGGGACGGTGCCGCGTACGACGACATCCGCAACGCCGAGGCGGACGTGGTCTCCTGGACCTGCGACTACTACTCCTCCCGGAGCAACACGGAGACGGACGCGCCGGCCGATCTGGTCGGCGTCCTCGCCTATACCGAACACCTCGGCCGCGAGCACGCGGAAGCGGCGGTGGCCGCGCGGATCCAGGACCGGGTGGCCGACTTCCTGACCGCCCGCCGCACGTTGCAGGGCGGCGGCAGCGACGTGGCGTGGGCCGATCCGGAGGCCGATCTGATACTGCGCCGGTGTGTTTCCGCGATGCACAACCGAATGGCGGGCACGGAGGCTTGGGCCTGGGAGAACGTGCGCTCGCTCGACCACCACCGGCCGGCCGATGGCCGCAGGACGGGCGAGGGCGGCGGGTTGCGGGTGCCGCAGTATGTCGAGGACCTGCTGGACGTACGCGGCCGGCCCCGAGGATGGGACGGCGGTGCGGCGGGCCACCGCTGGCCGTAGCGATCGGTCGGGTCCGGGCGTTGGTGGCGTTGGTGGCGTTGGTGGCGTTGGTGGCGTTGCTGGCGTTGCTGGCGTTGCTGGCGTTGCTGGCGTTGCTGGCGTTGGTGGCGTTGCTGGCGTTGCTGGCGTTGGTGGCGTTGGTGGCGTTGGTGGCGTTGGTGGCGAAACACCGGCCCTGCGGGCGGTGGTCCGGACTCGCCCGTCTCGCCGTCGGCTATTCGGCGAAGAGGTTCAACTGGTGGGCCACAGCGGCGGCTTCGGTCCGGGATGTGGCGTTGAGCTTGGCCAGGATGTTGCTGACGTGGGCGCCGGCGGTTTTTGTGGAGATGAACAGGTGTTCGGCGAGCCGGCGGTTGGTCAGGCCCTGGGCGACCAGGGACAGTACCTCGAACTCGCGGGTGGTCAGGCCGAGTCGGGTGCGGATGTCGACGGGTGCTGCGGTGGTCGAGGAGGGTGGGTCGGGGGTGAGGGACAGGCGGCCTCGGGCGGCGAGTTGGTCGAGGCGCGTACGTAGTGGGGCGGCGCCGAGTCGGGTGGCGATGGTGCCAGCTTCGCGGGCGTACCCGGTCGCCGCCTCGCGGTCGCCGGTGGTCAGCGCGGCTGTTGCCGCGCCGAGGAGGGTGTCGGCGAGGGCGTACGGTTGTTCGATCGCGCGCCAGGCGGCAACCGCGTCGGCCCAGGTGCCGGTGCCCGACTCGGCCTCGAAGGTGTGCCGGTGGGCCGCCTGGACTCGGCCCGGGGTGGGCAACTTGCGGCTCAGGGCCAGGAGTTCGGCCTGGCGGGCGGCACTCGCCGCGCGCGCCGCCGGGTCGCGGAGCGCGGCGGCGAGCCGGATTCGCTCGATCCGCCACGCGACCACCAGGAGCGGCCACGCGTAGCGCCGGCTCAGGGTGAGGTCGTGTTCGGTCAGGATGTGTTCGAGCACCCGTACGGCCTCGGCCACGTCGTCGCGTGCGTGTGCGAGTCGGCAGGCCAGTACGTCCGGTTCCAGGCAGGTCTCCTGCGTATGCGGCGGCCCGAGTGCGGCCCGGGCCTCGCGCAGCGCGTCGGCCGCGACCTCGTGTGCCCCTGTGGCCGCCGCCGGTTCGGCCCGGACCACGCACAACCAGGCCCGGTAGACCGGCGGCGGGTCCAGTGCGATCGCATCGGTGAGGATCTCCACGGCCTCCGCCCAGTGGCCGAGGGCGACCAACGGTTCGGCCAGGTTCGCGGCAAGCAGCGTCCCGCGCGAGCGGGCCAGGCCCAGGACGCGCGCGGTGGCCACGCCCCGGCGGGCCACCTCGGCGGCGGCCCGGTGCTCCCCCGCCGCCTGGAGCGCGTCCGCCTCGCCGGCGATCGCGGCGAGCAGGTCGTCGTCGCAACCCTCGGCCCGGGCGATGGTCGCGGCGCGGCCGTACAGCTCGACAGCGGGCCCGAGTTCGCCGGTTCGCGCGGCCAGCATCGCGAGTGTGGTGAGCGCACGGGCCCGGACCGAACCGTCGCCGGCCTCCTCGCCCAGGCGCAGCGCGTCCCGGGCGTGTTCGCGGGCGGCCCGGTCCCGACCGCGGGCGGCGAGGGTGCCGGCCAGCGACGCGAGCAGGCGACCCCGGGTCGGGGTGGCCTGCTCGGTGGGCGCCAGGCGGACCGCGCGTTCCAGGTCGGGCAGCGGGTCGCGGCCGGTGCGTTCGCGGGCGGCGGCCCGGGCGGCCAGGGCGAGTGCGGTGCGTTCGGGGTCGCGGGTGGGGTCGAGTTCGCGCAGCGCCTCGGTGAGCAGCGTCTCGGCTCGGCGCGCGGCGCCGCCGTGGGCCGCCGCGTCGGCGGCGAGTTCGCGGACGCGGATCCGGTCCACGCCCAGTTCGGCGGCGGGGTCGGGGACCACGTCCCACAGGTCGAGGACACGTTCGAGCATGGCCAGCCGCTCGGCGTAGGCGTAGGCCGCGCCGGCCGTGCTCGCCGCGTGCCACGCGCCGGCGAACGCGCGGGCCCGGTCGCCCGCCGCGTACCAGTGCGCGGCCAGCTCGGCGGCGGCGCGGCCGTCGGCGGCGAGGGTCGGGTCGGCGGTGAGTACGTCGGCGCACCGGGCGTGCAGCCGGATCCGCTCGCCGGGCAGCAGGTCGCCGTATACCGCATCGCGGATCAGCGCGTGCCGGAACGTGTAGCCGTCGCCGGCCGCGACCAGGAGGCGGGCGTCGACCACCGGACGCAGCGCGTCCTCGAGGGCGTCGTCGTCGAGCGCGGTGATCGCGCGCAGGAACGGATGGCCGGTGGTGGTGCCGGCGACGGCGGCGGCGCGCAGCAGCCGGCGGCCGGGGGCCGCCACGCGGTGCACCTCGGCGAGGAGCAACTCGCGTAGTGGGGCCGGGGTTTCGGTGTCGGCGGCGGCGAGGGCCTCGACGAACAACGGATTGCCCTCGCTGCGCCGGAAGACCTGTTCCAGGCGGTGCGGGTCGGGGAATCGGCCGAGCAGGTCGGTGAGTTGGCGGGCCACCTCGGGGCGGCCGAGCGGGGCCAGGTCGAGGGTGCGGGTGTTGCCGAGGCGGGCGAGCAGCGCGGGCAGGGTGGCGAACGGCTCGGCGGCGTGCGGGGCGACGGGGCGGTGGGTGGCGAGGACGAGTACGCCGGGCTGGTCCAGGTTGCGGGCCAGGAAGGCGAGCAGTTCGCAGGTGGAGCGGTCGGCCCAGTGCAGGTCCTCCAGGACGAGCAGCAACGGGCGTTCCTCGGCGGCGCGTTCGAGCAGGATCAGCACTTCCTCGAAGAGCCGGGCCCGGCCGAGGTCGGGGTCGGCCTCGGGTACGGGCTCGCCCAGTTCGGGCAACAGCCGGGCCAGTCCACGTCGACCGCCGGCCGGGAGCAGCGCGGCGGTGGCCGAGGTCCCTAGCTCGCGCGTCAACCGGCGCAGCACGGTCACGAACGGCCCGAACGGCAAACTGTCGGCGCCCATGTCGAGGCAACCCCCGCGCAGCACGCGCGCGCCGTCGCAGTCCGGCCCGGCGGCGAACTCGCGCACCAACCGCGACTTCCCCACCCCGGCGTCGCCCCGGACCGACACGACCATCGCGCCGTCGCTTCGGACCCGGGCCCACGCGTGCGCCAGAGTCGCCAGTTCCGCCCCGCGTCCGACCAGCGGCGCACCGTTCACCTCACCCGTACCGCTACCCGTACCCGTGTCCACGTCCGCAAGCATCGCATTGCGGCCGGACGCCGGGTGCGCACGTGCAGGCGACGCGTCTTTTGGCTGCGGGGCCCGGCAGTTACTCGACGCGGTCGGTCGTACGGTGCGCCGCCGTTCGTGAGCGTCGGGCGGGCACATCCCGTGCGGGCCGCTTCGGAGGGGGTGGTGGGCCGGCGCGGCACGGTGGCGGATCCTGGCGGGCTCACCGACATAGGGCGGTTCCCCGGCCCGAGTCGGGGAGTTTGACCGATGCGGCGTGCCGGGGGCCGCGGGCAGGGTTTGGGGGGTCCAGCCCGGCCGGTTCGGTTCGGTTCGGGCGGGTTCGGTTCGGGCGAGCTTGGTCCGGGCGAGTTCGGTCCGGTCGGGTTTGCTTCGGCGTTCGGATTGCGAGGGGTTTTTATGGTCGCGCCTGCGGAGTCGGCGATCAGTGGTGGGTCGCCGCCGCCGATTCTGACTCGGGCCATGGTGGCCACCATCGTTGCCGCCTGTGGGGCGTTGGCCAGCTTTTACCTGTTGCTTTCGGTGGTGCCGCTCTATGTCGCGGACGGGGCGGGGGCCGGGGCGGCCGGGGTGGTTACCGGGGCGTTGATGTTGTCGACCGTGCTGGCCGAGCTGGCGGTGCCGGCGTTGTTGGCCCGGTTCGGGTATCGGGCCGTGTTCGTCTTCGGATTGGTGCTGTTGGGCGCACCGACGATGTTGCTCTCGGTTTCGGCGGACCTGCCGCTTGTGGTCGGGGTGTGTTTGTTGCGTGGCGGCGGGCTCGGCATCCTGATGGTGGTCGGTACCGCGTTGGCCGCCGAGTTGGTACCGGCGGAGCGGCGCGGGGAGGGGCTCGGGCTGTATGGCGCGGCGGTCGGTGTGCCCGCGATTCTGGGGCTGCCGTTGGGGCTTTGGCTGAGTGAACACCTGGGCTACACCGTGGTGTTCGCCATTGCGACGGGGCTTTCCCTGGGGGCGCTCGGGGCCACGATCGGGCTGCCGACGACTCGGCCGGCGCCGTCGGGGGCGCGTGGCGGGGTGTTGGGTGGGCTGCGTACCGGTGGGCTGGCTCGGCCGGCGGTGACCTTCGCGGCCTGTACGTTCGCGGCCGGCGTGATCGTCACCTTCCTGCCGCTCGCCGTGTCGGACAGCGAGTTGTCCCTGGTCACAGGTGCCCTGTTGGTGCAGTCCGGGGCCACGCCGGCGGCCCGCTGGTGGGCGGGGCGGTCCGGGGATCGGCACGGCCACGCCCGGCTGTTCGCGCCCTCGATCGCGGCCACCGCCATCGGTACCGCGCTGCTGGCCAGGCCGGACGAGCCGGTGACCGTACTCGTGGGCGCGGCCGTGTTCGGCGCCGGTTTCGGGGTGGCCCAGAATGTCACCCAGTCGCTCATGTTCGAGCGGGTCCACCAGCGCGAGTTCGGGCAGGTCAGCGCGTTGTGGAATCTCGCCTTCGACGCGGGCATGGGCATCGGCGCGGTCGGGTTCGGCGCGGTGATCACCGTCGCGGGCTACCCGACGGGCTTCCTGGCCACCGCCGCACTCGTCCTGGCGGGGTTGGTCTTGGTCGCCCTGGACCGACGCGGCTCGTAGCCGCCCTGGTTGTCCTCAAACGCCGGACGCACCCGCAGCGGCGACCATCAGCCGCCCAGCCGGCCTGCGGCCCGCATGTCCTCAAACGCCGGACAGGCTGAGAGGTCTCGCCCCACCCAACCGTGGCAGCGATCCCGGACCACCGGGCCGGCCTGCGGCCCGCACGTCCTCAAACGCCGGACAGGCTGAGAGGTTTCGCCCTACCCAACCGTGGCAGCGCGCCTGGACCGCCGGGCCGGCCTGCGGCCCGCATGTCCTCAAACGCCGGACAGGCTGAGAGGTCTCGCCCCACCCAACCGTGGCAGCGCGCCTGGACCGCCGGGCCGGCCTGCGGCCCGCACGTCCTCAAACGCCGGACGGGCTGAGGGACATCGGCCCACGCAACCGCAGCGGCAACCCTGAGCCGCCCAACCGGCCTGCGGCCCGCGTGTCCTCAAACGCCGGACAGGCTGAGAAGTTTCGCCCCACCCAACCGTGGCAGCGATCCCGGACCACCGAGCCGGCCTGCGGCCCGCACGTCCTCAAACGCCGGACGGGCTGAGGGACATCGGCCCACGCAGCCGCAGCGGCGACCTCGGCTGCCCAACCGGCCTGCGGCCCGCTTGTCCTCAAACGCCGGACAGGCTGAGAGGTCTCGCCCCACCCGACCGTCGCAGCGCACCTGGCCCCCTGCACCCCACCGTTCTCAAGCGCCAAACGGGCTGGGAAGTCTCGACCCACCCATCAGCCCGTCCGGCGTTTGAGGACATGCGGGCCGCAGGCCGGCCCAGGAGCGTGGACGCCCATCGCATACGCAGCCCACCCATCAGCCCGTCCGGCGTTTGAGGACAAGCGGGCCGCAGGCCGGCCCGGCAGCCTGTGCTCCCGGTCGGGTAGTGTGGCCGCCGCGCGCCCGGTTGTGGGCGGATCGGGCTCGATGTCGAGGAGGTGGGACCCATCACCGCTGTATCAGGTCGGGTGCTCTCTCTTGACGACCGTACGGTCCACTTGGCATAGGTGAGTCCGCGAGAGCACCCTTCGGCATCCCGAAAGGCTCTCATGTCGGCTTCCGCCACACCGCTTTCCCTGTCCGTGATCGTCACCACGCTGCGTACCGCCGGGTGCGTATTCGCCGAGGACGAGGCGCGGTTGCTCGTCTCCGCCGCTGCCGATCCGGCCGAACTGGCCGCCCTGGTGGACCGCCGGGTCGCCGGGCTGCCGCTGGAGCACGTGCTCGGCTGGGCCGAGTTCCGGGGTCTGCGGATCGCCGTCGACCCCGGCGTGTTCGTCCCGCGCCGGCGTACCGAGTTCCTGGTCGAACAGGCCGTGTCGGTGGCCCGCCCCGGCGCCGTCGTGGTCGACCTGTGTTGCGGCTCGGGCGCGCTCGGCGCGGCCCTGGTCGCGGAGGTCGCCGATGTCGAGGTGTACGCCGCCGACATCGACCCGGCCGCGGTCCGGTGCGCGCGGCGCAATCTCCGCGCGGACCGGGTCCACCAGGGCGATCTGTACACGCCGCTGCCCGCGTCGTTGCGCGGCCGGATCGACGTACTGATCGCCAACACGCCGTATGTCCCCACCGAGGAGATCCAGTTGCTCCCCTCGGAGGCCCGGATCCACGAGCCTCGGGTGGCCCTGGACGGTGGCTCGGACGGCCTCGACGTGCAGCGCCAGGTCGCCGCCGAGGCGCTCGACTGGCTGGCCCCGGGCGGCCGGTTGCTGGTCGAGACGAGCGAACGGCAGACCGCGCTTACCGTGGAGGTCTTCCGGCGCGGCGGCCTACTGCCGAGGGTGGTCGAGTCGGCGGAATGGCACGCGACCGTCGTAGTCGGCACCCGGCCGACCGCCGGGTAGCCGGGCCGGGGGACGGCCGAGGCGACGGGCGACGGGGGACGGAACGACCCGGCGCCCGAACCAACTTGTCGGGATCGTCTCGACCTCCCCCGATCGGCCGCTTAGGATCGAATACAGGGCATCGCACGTCGGTCACCGGCCGGGTGAGGCGCGGAGGTGCCCGTGAGATTGCCCGTTTTGGAGGCATTCCACAGTGTCGGTCGAGTTGAATCACACCATCATTCACGCACGGAACAGCCGTGAGTCGGCGGAGTTCCTGGCGCACATCCTGGGTCTGACCGTGGGCGACCAATGGGGTCACTTCATTCCCGTCGCCACGGCCAACGGCGTCACGTTGGACTACATGACCAGCACCGCCGAGACGATCACGGTCCAGCACTACGCGTTCCTGATCTCCGAGGAGGAGTTCGACGCGGCGTTCGAACGGCTGCAGAAGACCGGTGTCGAGTACTACGCCGATCCGAGCATGTCGAGTCCGGGGCAGATCAACCATCACTATGGCGGCCGGGGCGTCTACTTCCTGGATCCGACGGGTCACGCCATGGAGATGATCACCCAGCCGTACGACACCAGCGGCTGAGCCGGCCCGGGTGCGGGGTGGGCCGATTCCGGCCCGCCCCCGCCCGGTCAGCCGGTGACCGCTCCGTCGCGTTCGGCGCCGGCCCCAGCCTCGACGCGGGCCTCGACGCCGGCCCCGGCTTCGGCGCCGTCGAGTGGGCAGTCCATCCCGGTGTCGAGTTCCTCGATCCCGGCCTCGTCCGCCGCCTCGGTCCCTTCCCCCTCCCCCGCTGCCACCGCCGCCCGCGCGCTCGCGCAGACCACGCCCAGGCTCTCCCGGATCGCCCCGCCGATCTCGGCCAACGAGTTCACCTGCGCCGGGGTGAGCACATCGAACAGGTATCGCCGCACCGTCGCCGCGTGCGTCGCCTCGGCCGCGTCCAGCGCCGCCTGCCCGGCGTCGGTGAGGTGGGCGAGCCAGCCCCGCCGGTCCCCCTCGGCCGGGCAGCGGGACACCCAGCCCGACTTCTCCATGGCGGTCACCGCGTGTGACAACCGGCTGCTCGACGACAATGCCGCAGCGGCCAACTCGCTCATCCGCATCCGCCGCTCCGGCGACTCCGCGAGCAGGCCCAGGATCTCGAAATAGGTCATCGGCATGCCCGCCTCACGGCGCATGAGCCGGTCCAGATGGGCCGCGAGTTCCCTGGTCCCGGTGAAGTACGACCCCCAGATCCGTTGCTCCGAGGTGGTCAGCCGGTCGTCGTCGTTCATGGGGACAGCATACGTCTTGTTGAACACTCAACTTATGGGTACTATCTTGCTGAGCGTTCAACAAGCCGCACCGCAACGATCAGCCGCAAGAATCCGACGCAACAATCCAAGGAGTCACCATGACCACCTCCGTCGACACCATCCCCGGCTACGTCGCGGGCGCCTGGACCATCGACCAGGTCCACTCGGACGTCTCGTTCTCCGTACGTCACCTGGGCGTGGCCAAGGTCCGCGGTCGCTTCGACACGTTCGAGGGCTCGATCGTCACCGCCGAGAACCCGCTCGAGTCCTCGGTCACCGCCACCATCGAGACCGCGTCGGTGAACAGCAACAACAAGATGCGCGACGACCACATCCGCAACGAGGACTTCCTCGACACGGACAACTTCCCGCAGCTGACCTTCGTGTCCACCGGCATCCGGGCCGAGTCCTCGGTGGTCTACCAGGTGGACGGCAACCTCACGCTGCGCGGCGTGACCAAGCCGGTCACCCTCGAGCTCGAGCTCAACGGCTTCGGCTCCGGCTTCGACGGCAGCCCGGTGGCCGGCTTCACCGCCACCACCGAGATCAGCCGCGGCGACTTCGGCGTCACCGGCGGCCCGGCCGGCGCGGCGGTCGGCGACAAGATCACCATCGTGCTCGAGATCGAGGCCAAGCAGGCGTGACCCCCGGGTCAGGCGTGACCCCCGGGTGTGGACGGTGCTTCGGCGGCACCCGCCGCCGAAGCACCGCAAACCCCCGGTCCCGGCCCGCCGACCACCCCGAACCCTCGGGGGCTCGGCGGACCGGGACCGAGAGCATGACCGAGACCATGACCGGGACCGAGACCAGGACCGAGATCGGGACCGGGACCGGACGCCGACCCCAACCCGTCGCGTGCCCAGGGCCAGGGCCGGCGGCAGCGGCAGCGGCAGCGCGGCCCCCGGCAACGTCCGTCGAGTGCACCGCATTCGGTCAGGAGACCCGCTCACCCGCGACCGGGTTGCCCGCCCATCGGGTGCCGGCCGGGACCGTCTCACCGCGCATCACCAAGGACGCGGGGCCGATCGACGCGTGCGCGGCCACCACCGTGCCGGGCAGCACGATCCCGTGCGGGCCGAGCGAGGCGCCCGCCGCGAGTTCGACCGTGTCCAGGCGCATGATCCGGTCGTGGAACAGGTGCGTCTGGAGCACGCAGCCCCGGTCCACGCCGGCGCCGTCGCCGAGGCTGATCAGGTCGGACTCGGGCAGCCAGTAGGTGTCGCACCACACGCCCCGCCCGATCCGCGCGCCGAGGCTGCGCAGCCACCAGTTGAGCATCGGCGTGCCCAGGAACGAGCGGGCCATCCACGGCACCGCGAGCGATTCCACGAACACGTCGTACAACTCGTTGCGCCACACGAAGGACGACCACAGCGGGTGTTCGCCGGTCCGGAAGCGGCCCACGAGGAGCCACTTCGCGGCTGTCGCGATGGACGCGGCGACCATCGCCGCGGCCAGCAGTATCGGCGCGCTGGCCAGTGCGGCCAGACCCAACCCGCCCTCGTCGAAGGCACTTTCCTGGGCGAGTACGACGGCCTCCACCAGGAGTAGTGCGCACATCATCGGGAACAGCCGGCACAGTTCCACCGCCATTCGCGCGGCGATCAGCCGGCGGCCCGGAGCGAATGTGCGGCCCGGGTCGACCGTGGTGGCCACCCGGGGCAGCGGCAGCGCGGGCCGGCCCAGCCAGGACGAACCCGGCTCGCTGTGCGCGGGCGCGTCGGAGAGCACCCCGATCAGGCCGTTCTCCGGCACCTCGCGACCGCCCGCGACGATCCCGGAGTTGCCCACGAAGGCCCGCCGGCCGACGGTCACGGTGTCCAACCGCAGCCATCCGTCGCGCAGTTCGTACGGTGCCACGAGCGTGTCGTCGGCCAGGAAGGCGCCGTCCTCGATCCGGGTCAGCGACGGCAGGGCGAGCACCGTGGAGATCTCCGTACCGCGTCCCACCCGCGCGCCGAGCAGCCGCAGCCACACCGGGGTGGCCAGGCTCGCATAGATCGGGAACAGGCTGGCCCGCGAGCCGTCCAGCAGCCGGGTGACCAGCCAGGCCCGCCAGGCGACCGGGCCGTACTGCGGGTGCAGGCCCGGAGTGATGCCGCGCCCGAGCAGCCGTACGGCGGTGGTGAGTACGACCAGCCAGCACAGTACGCCCACGGGTGCCAGGACCGGCGCGGCCAGGAGCAGCCGCACGGTCGCCGCGGACAGCGTTGCGCAGTTGCGGACCAGCCAGAAGACCGCGGCCAGGAGCGGAACGGCGGCGACGAACGCCAACACGGGGGTCACGGCCAGTCCGAGCGGATAGGCCAGCCGCCACCGCAGCGGCCGCTCGGCGACACCGGGTGCGGGCCGCTCGGCCGGCCCCGCCGGTCGGGCCGGCGAACCGACCCAACTCTCCCCGTCCGGGATCGTCCCGGACAGGCAACCCCCGGAGGCCAGTTCGGCATGGCGACCGACGGCCGCCCCGGGGAGCAGCGTGCTGCGGTGGCCGACCCGGGCGCCGGTGCCGACCCGGACCGTGCCCACCCGCAGCCGGTCCCCGTCCAGCCACCACCCGGAGATGTCCGCCTCGCGCTCGACCCCGCACCCGGTGCCGAACTCGCCGAGTCCGGTCACCGGCGGCATGGTGTGCAGCGCGACGTGGCTGCCGACCCGGCAGCCCAGCGCGCGGGCGTAGACCGCCGCCCACGGGGTGCCGAGCAGGGAACGTACGCCGAAGGTGGCGGCCACCCGCTCGGCGGTCCACAGGCGCAGATGCGTCGAGCCGCCGCGCGGATACTCCCCCGGTCGTACGCCCCTGGTCAGTACCCGGGCCGCGCCCGCGCCGATCACCAGCCGCGCCGGCATGCTGCTCAACACGAACCAACCGAGCAGCACCAGCCACCACGACGTGTGCGGCGCCCAGTGCTCCGGCGCGACCATGCCGAACAGGTTGTCCGCGGCGGCGAGGGCGACCAGGCCGCGCAGCCCGACCACGCCGTACAGGCCGGTCTGGACGAGGAACTGGTAGCCGCCGGCCCGGCGCGGCACCGGGCGCATCTCCCGGGCGGCCTGCTCGGTGTGCGTCGCCGCGTCCAGGTGCGCGGCCATCCCGGCCAGGGTCGGGTGCCGGTACAGGTCGGCCACCGACACGCCCGGGTGCCGCTCGCGCAGCGTGGAGGCCAGCCGGGCGGCGGCCAGGCTGGTGCCGCCCAGCGCGAAGAAGTCCGCGTCCGCGCCGGGCCGCACACCGAGCAGCCGGGTCCAGTCCTCGGCCAACCGCCCCGCGGTGCCGTCGAGTTCGTCGGACGTCGCGTCGGGGGTCGAGTCCAGCGGCCAGGGCAGCGCGTTCCGGTCCACCTTGCCGGAGGTACGGGTGGGCAGCGCGTCGACCTCGGCCAGCACCGGGACCAGCGCCACCGGGAGCCGCTCGGCCAGTCGCAATCGGGCCGCGGCCCGGTCGAAGCCGGGCCCGTCGGCGGTCGGGTCGGTGACCACGTAGCCGACCAGGACCTCACCGCCGGCGGGGGTCTTGCGCACCGCCGCCGCCGCGCCGAGCACGCCGGGCAGCGCACCTAGCGCGGCGTCGATCTCGCCCAGTTCGATCCGCCGACCGCCCACCTTCACCTGGTCGTCGGCCCGGCCCAGGAAGACCAGGCCGGCGGCGTCGGCCCGGACCAGGTCGCCGGTGCGGTACGCGCGCTCGGTCGCCAGTGCGGCGCTGGGTCGAAACCGGTCGGCGTCCTTGGCCGGGTCCAGGTAGCGGGCGGTGCCGGCGCCGGCGATCACCAACTCGCCCTCGCCGCCGAACGGGACGGGCCGGCCGGTCTCGTCCACGACCGCCAACCGCCAGCCGGCCAGGGGCAGGCCGATCCGGACCTGGCGGTGTGGCCGCAGCCGGGTCGCGCAGGCGACCACGGTGGTCTCGGTCGGGCCGTAGGTGTTCCACATCTCGCGCTCGGGCGCGGCGGCGAAGCGGGTGACCAGTTCGGCGGGGCAGGCCTCGCCGCCGACGATCAGCAGCCGCACGGCGGCCAGCGCGTCGTCCGGCCACAGCGCGGCCAGGGTGGGGACGGTGGAGACGACGGTGATCCCGCGCTCGACCAGCCAGGGGCCCAACTCGTGTCCGGCGCGGACCAGCGCGCGGGGCGCGGGGACCAGGCAGGCGCCGCGGCGCCAGGCCAGCCACATCTCCTCGCAGGACGCGTCGAAGGCCACCGAGAGACCGGCCAGGACCCGATCACCGGGGCCCAACGGGCGGCCCCGGAGGAAGAGTTCGGCCTCCGCGTCGACGAAGGCGGCGGCGTTGCGGTGGGTGACCGCGACGCCCTTGGGGGCGCCGGTGGAGCCGGAGGTGAAGATGATCCACGCGTCGTCGTCGAGGGTGGGCGCGCCGGTGCGGGCCGGGGTTCGGGGGGCGTCGGGGATGGGCGCGCCGGTCAGCACGGTACGGACGCCGGCCTCGCGGAAGACGGTGGCGGCGCGTTCGTCCGGGTCGTCCGCGTCGACCGGGACGTAGGCGGCGCCGCAGCGCAGTACGGCCAGGATCGACAGGTACAGCTCGGCGGTGCCGGACGGGATACGAATGCCGATCCGGTCGCCGGGTCCGAGGCCGGCCTCGGCGAGCCGGTGGGCGCGGTGTTCGACCTCGGCGCGCAGCTGCCGGTAGTCGAACAGCTGGGTGCCGGTGTCCAGGGCCGGGGCGTGCGGGTGGGCGGCGGCCGTGGCGTCGAGGATGTCGAGCAGGGTGCGCGGGGTGGGCGCGGGCGAGCCGACGTACACCGCGACGCCCTCGGGTGGTTTTCCGGGGCGGGCCCGGTGTCGACCGGGCGGGTGTTGCGGGTCGTGGGGGTGGTGCGGGTCGCGAGGGTCGTGCGGGCGGTGTGGCTCGTGCGAGTGGTGCGGGTCGTGCGGTCCGGTGGGGCCGGTGGGCTTGCCGGACGGGTTCGTGGACGAGGCCGTGGACGGAGCAGAGCCGGGCAGGTGCATGGGCGGTTCTCGGTTCTCGGTTCGTTCGAATCGGGTCGGCACGTCGTGTCGCGTGTGGTGCGTGTGTCGCATGTGCGGTGTGTGCCGCCGGCGCTTCTGGTGCGCCGGACATCCAACCGAACGGGCACCGGGGAAATCGAGTTCCGATCCCTGTACCAACAATAGGTAATTCGAACATCCGAAAACCCGACCGCCGAAACGGTTCCCCGGTTGTTTCCACCGGGTTACCCCATTGGACGTTAGGCCGTCATGACTAACTCTTGGGATGTTCCAGACTTTCTTTTCGTAGCAGTACAGGGCCATCCGGGGTGGTCGTTGCTCACTGCATCGATCTACATCGATCTACATCGATCCGGACACGCGCGTCAGCGGCCGGGTCCCGGCCAGGTCGACGCGCAGTGTGGGGGTGTCGGTGTAGTGGATCGATTCGATGCCCAGGGCGCGGGCGGCGTCCAGGTTCTCCTTGCGGTCGTCGATGAACACGAGTTCGCTCGGGCGCGCGTCCAGTCGCTCGCACAGGTGCCGGTAGATGCGCGGGTCGGGTTTGGCCAGCCCCAGGTCGGCGCTGAACACCCGATGGCGGAACAGCCGGGCCCAGTCCTGTCGTTCGATATGCCGGGCCATTTCGACCGGGGCGTTGGACAACAGCGCGAGCGCCACCCCCCGATCGGCGAGCGCGGCCAGTTCGGCCAGCAGGTCGAGGGTGTCCTGCTTCAGATGCATCCAGACGGCGATGTCGCCGGCCACCAGGAGCTCGAGTCGGTCCGGATCCGGACCCGGTCGGCCCAGTCGGGCACACACCCCGTGCCAGAACGCGGCCGCATCCGTGGTGCCGGCGTCGTAGGCGAGGCGATCGGGCCAGTACGCGGGCCAGAACTCGGCGGGGGTGGCCCCGACGGCGGCGGCCAGCGCCTCGCTTGCCGGATCGGGCGGCGGTACGCAGATGACGCCGCCGAAGTCGAAGACGATCCACTCGGTGGGAGTGGGCCCGGTGGGGGTGGGCGCAGTGGGAGTGGGCATGGGGGCTCCTTGGTCGCTCGGTTGGTGGTGTGCGGCAACTTCGGTACGGTGGCGCCGAGTTCGGTGGCTCAGCCGCAGCAGAACGGGTTGTCGCACGGGCGCCCCACCTCGCTGCCGTAGGCCACGAAGCCGCGGATCGGGGTGAGTACCTCCTCGGCGATCCGGGTTTCCAGCACGGGTGACGCCGGGTCGGACGGATATTTCCATCCCGAGGGCAGGTCGTCGAGATCGAAGCGCCGGACGCCGCCGACGAACAGGGTCCACGGCGGGTGGTCCGGGAAGCCGTTGATCCGCAGGATCCACCACGTGCCGTCGACCGCGGCGGCGACGGGGAAGTACACGTTGCCGGTACGTCGCCACCGCGGCCTTGCCGCGAGTTCGGGGTGCGCCATACCTCAAGTGTCCCGTGCCGGTTCCCCGGTTGGTTCACTCCGGCAGGTAACGCGCAGTGCCCGGTCAGGAGTTCGTGACGGTGAGGGTGGTGAAGGTGACCCGGCCGCCGTCGATGCCGGGGGCCGAGCTGTCGATGTCCTGTTCGTAGTCGCCGGCGGCGAAGCGCAGGTCGGCACCCTCGAACGGCGCGGGGAGCGTGGTGTCCGCGCTGCCGGAGGTGCCGGCCGGCACGTCCGTCGCGGTGAAGCTCAGCCGGTCGCCGGGGCCGGCGGTGATGTCATAGCTGAACCGGGTGTGCGGGGAGACGCCGGTGAGCAGCTTGAAGTCGTGGCCCTGGCTGCCGGATCGGGCCTGCTTGACCTCGACGTCGATGGTGCCCGCCCGGTAGTGCAGCATCACGAACGGCACTGCGGCGATCGCCCCGCCGCCGTGGATCTGACCGACGATGATGTTCTGCGAGTCGGGTGCCTGATCCACCGTCAATTCGGCATGCATGGTGTGTGTACCGGTACCGCCCGCGAAGTCGGTGCGGTGTACCAGCTCGGTGCGCGAGTGCTGGGAGTTGGCGGTCTTCGCAGCGCCCGCCGGGGCCCAGAAGGTGAGGCTGTGGTCCGGGCCCTCGGTCAGCCAGGGCGCCTTGAGGACGGCGGGCGAGATGCTCGCGGCCTTGCCGGTGGGCGCGCCGTCGGCGTTCACGGGGAGGATCAGCGACCAGTCGGACAGGGCGATGGGGGCGGCCGGGGCGGACTTGGCCGTGGGTGCGGCGGGTGCGGTCGGCGGGGCGGGTGCGGTCGGCGTGCTGTGCGTCTTCCGGCTCGACGTGGACGAGCAGCCCGCGAGCAGGAGGCCGACGCAGGCCAGGTGGGCGGCGGTGCGGGTGGTGCGGCGGAGCGGCATCGGCGGCGACCTCGGCATGCTGTGCCGACCGGGTGTCGGGCGTGGCCGCCGCAGTCTACGCAGATCCGGATAGGGTCGGGCCGGTGCCGCCCGGACGGGTCGGCCGGTGTGCACGGGAAGGGCGAACGACGTGTCACAGGCGAGCTTTTCGGGAGTCAGCCACATCGCGCTGAACGTGCGCGACGTGGCCGCGTCCGTACGCTGGTATCGCGAGGTGCTGGATTTCGTGCCGCTGTTCCCGTGGAATACCGACGACTTCGATCGGCAGCTGATCCGTCATCCGAGCGGCGTGGTCCTGGCGCTGACCCGGCATCACCACCCGGACGCGGGCACCGGATTCGACGAGCGCCGGACCGGCCTCGACCACCTCGCGTTCACCGTGGACAGCCGGGCCGAACTGGACGCGTGGGCGGCCCGGTTGACCGCGGCCGGGGTCACCCACTCCGGCGTCACGGTCACCCCGAAGACGGGCTTCACGCTGCTCGCGTTCCGGGACCCGGACGACATCCAACTCGAGCTCTACCTCGGATAGCCGCGCGCACCGAGCGGGAAATCCCGTTGGTCGGCTCGGCGATCGGGCCGCCTGCTCAGACCGGGGTCGGCGTCGGGGCCGCGCGTGGTGGGCGGATGCCCAGGACCGCGCACGCGGCCACCACCGCCGGGCCGACCAGGGGGCGCAGGTCGTCGTAGCCCTCCAGCGCGGCCAGTGGCACGGTCAGCGCCGCCAGTGCCGCGATCGCGCGCACCTCGCCCGCCGTGTCGCCCACGGCGCTCCCGCGCACCAGCGCCAGCTGGGTACGCCGCCGGCACTCCATCACCCGGGCACCGAGGACCGGCTGGGACTTGAAGGTGCGGTCGAACAGCAGGACGGCGAGCAGGCGTCGGTCGGCCGCGTAGAGTTCGCCCATCGCAAGCAGCAGTTCCCGGGTCGCGGCCGGTGAACCGGCCTGGCCCTCGGCCCGGTCCAGGATCGCCTCCAATGCCTCCGCGGTCGGCTCGACCAGGTCGGCGAGGATCTCGTCCTTGGTCCGGAAGTAGTAGTAGAGGGCGGCCTTGGTCACGCCCATCGCGTCGGCGATGTCCTGGAGCGTGGTCGCGCCGTAGGTCTTGTCGGCGAACAACGTCAGGGCGGTCTCGCGGACCCGGCGCCTGGTGTCGCCTCGTTGGCCGGTCACGTGCGACTCCTCCCGAGCGCGTCGGACGGCTCGTTTCGTTGCCTGCCTGTTGCCTTCGCCGGCTTGTTCCGCGGTATCGCGGTGGTATCGCGCCAGGCGTCCGACACCTTTATCCACCGTACGGCCAGTAGAAACTACGCCCCACGTAGTACGGGTGTCCAGAACTTCGGAAGGACATACGAGCGGTCGCGGGCAGTGGATACTTTTTACTGTCCGGCTAGTAGAAACCTGCTGCCGGTCGGGCCTGCGTCCTGTCCCACGCCTGCCCTTTCCCCTGCTTCCCACCTGCCGCGTCGTCCTTGCTGTCGCGTGCGCCCCGGCAAACCCGGCGACACCCGTCGCCCCGGGTCGATCACGCCCGTCTCGTCCCGACTCGCACGAGCCTGGAGACCTTTTTTCATGGCCACTTTCCTGTATCGACTCGGTCGGACCGCGTTCCGGCGCAGGCGCCTGGTCGTCCTGCTCTGGGTGGCGATCCTCGCCCTGGTCGGGTTCGGCGCCTCGACGGCGTCCGCGCCCGCCGAGAAACCCTTCACGGTGCCCGGCATCGAGGCGCAAAAGGCCACCGACCTGCTGTCGGAACGCGCACCCGAGGCGGCGGCCGGCGGCGCGAGCGCGCGGATCGTCTTCCGCGCCCCGGTCGGCCAGCAGATCGACTCGGCCCAGAACAAGGCGGCCGTGGAGAAGGTGGTCGGCGCGCTCACCGGCACCCCGCAGGTGGCCGGCGCCGCCGACCCGTTCACGGCCGGCACGGTCAGCAAGGACCACACCACCGCATACGCGGCCGTGGCCTACCACGACTCGGCCGCCACCCTGAAGGACAGCACCCGGAACACCCTCGCGCACGCGGCGCAGCAGGGCCGGGACGCGGGCCTGACCGTCGAGGTCGGCGGCGACGCGCTCAAGGACGACTCCGGGCCGGGCAACGGCGAGATCATCGGCATCGCGATCGCGGCCGTGGTGCTGGCCATCACGTTCGGCGCGATGGTCGCAGCCGGTCTGCCGTTGCTCACCGCGCTGCTCGGGGTCGCCGTCGGCGTCGGTTCGATCACCGCCCTCGCGGGTGTCTTCGACCTCTCCCCCACCACCTCGACGCTGGCGATGATGCTCGGCTTGGCGGTGGGCATCGACTACGCGCTGTTCGTGGTCTCGCGCTATCGCAACGAGCTGACGAAGGGTCACGAACCAGAGGACGCGGCCGGTCGGGCGGTGGGTACCGCCGGGTCCGCGGTGGTCTTCGCCGGGCTGACGGTGGTGGTCGCGCTCGCCGGGCTCGCGGTGGTCAACATCCCGATGCTGACCGAGATGGGCCTGGCCGCGGCCGGTACCGTCGCGGTCGCCGTGCTGGTCGCGCTCACCTTCGTACCGGCCATCCTGGGCTTCGCGGGCAAGCGCATCTTCGGCCGCAAGGACCGCAAGCGCCTGGCCCAGCGCCAGGCCGAAGCGGCTGCCGGCGGCACCGGTCACCGACGCTCGGACGACAAGCCGAACATGGGCACCCGCTGGGCCCGGTTCGTCCTGCGTCGCCCGGTGGCGGTGCTGGTGTTCTCCGTACTGGGCCTGGGCGCACTCGCGATCCCGGTGGGCAGCATGCAGTTGGGCCTGCCGGACGACGGCATACGCTCGACCGACACCACCCAGCGGCGCGGCTACGACCTGCTGACCGAGAGCTTCGGCCCCGGCTTCAACGGGCCGCTCCTGGTGGTGGTGGACGCCGCGAAGAACAACAACGCGAAGGTCGCCGCCACCGAGGTCACCCAGGCGCTCGGCAAGGTCAAGGGCATCGCCTCGGTCGCACCCGCCACCTTCAACAAGGCGGGCAACACCGCGATCATCGAGGTCACGCCGAACTCGAAGCCCAGCAGCGAGGCCACCAAGAACCTGGTGCACGCGATCCGGGACACCGCGGACCAGACCCGGGCGCGCACCGGTGCGGACACCCTGGTCGGCGGCATGCCGGCGCTGAACATCGACTTCTCCCAGCGGCTCAACGACGCGCTGCTCCCGTACCTGGCCCTGGTGGTCGGCCTCGCGGTGCTGCTCCTGATGGCGGTGTTCCGCTCGGTGCTTGTCCCGCTCAAGGCGGCCGGTGGCTTCCTGCTCTCGGTGGTCGCCTCGCTCGGCGCGGTGGTCGCGGTGTTCCAGTGGGGTTGGTTCGGCAGCCTGATCGGGGTCGAACAGACCGGGCCGATCATGAGCATGATGCCGATCTTCCTGGTCGGCATCGTGTTCGGACTGGCCATGGACTACGAGGTGTTCCTGGTCACCGGGATGCGCGAGGCGTACGTGCACGGCGAGAGCCCGAAGGAGGCGATCGTCAGCGGCTTCAAGCACGGCGCACGGGTGGTCACGGCGGCGGCGCTGATCATGATCGGGGTGTTCGCCGGCTTCATCGGGGCGCCCGAGTCGATGGTCAAGATGATCGGCTTCGGGTTGGCCTCGGCGGTGCTGTTCGACGCCTTCGTGGTCCGGATGACGATCGTGCCGGCGGTACTGGCGCTGCTGGGCAAGTCGGCCTGGTGGCTGCCGGGTTGGCTGAGTCGGCTGATCCCGAACGTGGACGTGGAGGGCGAGAGCCTGCGCAGGTACCTGGGCGACGACAAGGCACCCGCCACGGCCGCGCCGATCGACCCGAGGGAGACCGACCCGGATCGGGACGCGGTGCGGGTCTGACCACTGGGCCGTAGTAAGTAGTAGGTATTGCCGTAGTAGGCAGTACAGGGAGGGTGTGTCCGGGCCGTTTCGACGGCTCGGGCACACCCTCCTCGACGTTGTCCGTGGTGCTTTGGCGCGGCTACCCGTCGGCCGATCGGGCGTGCACGTGGTCGGCCGTCGCACTCGCCGCCAGTACGACGGTCGCCGCGGTCAGGGCCGCCCAGCCGGCCCCGGCGGACAGCGCGGTCGCCGGGAGTACGACCACCGCGGCGAGCAGGCGCGTCCCGGTCGGTCCGGTGGCCAGGACATGCCGGTGCCACGCGTGGCCGAGCAGGAAAGTGGCCGCGCCCGCGCCCAACCACCACCGGTCGGTTTCGCCGCCCAGGTGGTGGATGGCATCCGAGATGCCGGCCGCGACCAGTACGATCCCGGCGATCATCACCGCGTGGGCCAGGCCGAAGGCCACGTAGCCGAGCATCTGGCGGCGCTCCACGGATGCTTCGGACATCGCCCGCAGGGTGCGTTCCTCGTCGTTGCCGAAGTACGTCCACCAGATGCCGGTGGCGACCGCGATGCCGAGCAGGATGCCCCCCGCGAGCCTCCAGTCCACCGGCCGACCACCCGCACCGATCCCGACCGCCACCACCGATTCGCCGAGCACGATCAGGATGATCAGGCCGTGCCGCTCGACGAAGTGGTGCGGCTCGACCACGAAGCCGGTGATCCGGCCGATCACCATGGACAGGTACAGCACGAATACCGCCGCCGCCCAGCAGATCCAGGTACCGGTGGCCGGGAGGTGTGGCGCGATCAGGATCAGCGCGCCGCCGGCCGCGTTGAACGGCCCGAGGCGCCGGATGCCGGCGCGGGTCGCGGGCTCGGACGAGGTCAGGAACAGTGCGACGTGCATCGCCACGGCGACCAGGAAGGCCAGGCCGAACGCCCAGCCGTCGGGGTCGAACGCGTACGGCAGGTCCAGGCCCATCACGAAGAACGACGTCATGGTGAGCGCCAGGAGCAGCCGCACCACCGTCGCGTCCGGGCGGACCGCGTTGGTCAGCCAGCTGAACGCGCCGAACATCCACCACATCGCGGCCAGCGGCAACATCCCCTGGAACAGCCCGGACCAGCCCGGGTGCGCCTCCACCTGGTGGGTGGCCTGGGTGAGCACGAAGACGAAGACGAGGTCGAAGAACAGCTCGATCGGGGTGACGCCGGTGGCCGCTTCGCCCACCTCGTCCGGGGGTTCGGCCGGGTCGTACGGAAGTTCCGGAGGTATCGGCGACGCTGGTTCGACGGGCAACGGGGTCGGGTCGGGTCTCATGCGTTCACTTTCGTGCGGGCGCTGCGTGGCCGCGGGCGCTGCGTGCTGCGAGCGCGCCCATCATCACCGTGGCGCACGATCGTGGACAGCGGGTTTCGGTCGCTTTCGCGGTCGGCGTAGCCGGGCGGGCCGCGCTCGATCCGCACAAGTCCTGTGGGAGTGCTGTGGGGGTGCTGTGAGCGTGCTGCGAAGGTGCAGCGTGCTGCGAAGGTGCTGTGAGCGTCCTGCGGCGGACCGGATTGCGGTCCGCCGCAGGACTCCTGAGGGTGGGTCAGGAGCAGAGGATGAGCAGCGAGGTGAGCACCGTGCAGTCGGTCGAGGAACTGTCGTTGGCCGGGTTCGGGTCGGCGGGAGTGCTCGCGACGCGGGTCGCGGTGACCGCGTAGTCAACGCCCAGGCTGAGCAGGCCGACCGGGGAGGTGAAGTGGCGGGTGGCGGTGGCGCCCTTGGCCAGCGGGCCGACGGTGCAGGTCACCGTACGCCCCCCGGTGACCGCGCAGTCCGGTGACGTGGCCGTCATCGGGGCCGGCAGCGGCGCCGTGACGGTGGCCGAACTCAGCGTGCCGGGGCCTTTGTTGGTGATCGAGACGAGGTAGTCGAGGTGCGCGTCGAAAAGCGACGGCACGCCGGTGGCCTGGAGGTCCACGGCGACGTCGGCGGGGGTGGCGACATAGGTGTAGCGGTCGGCCGGCGAGGCCGGGCTGCTGCCGCCGGGGCCGGTCACGGTGATGTCCACGGTGCCGGGTGCGCCGGGCGGCGCGGTGGCGGTGATGGTCGTGTCGTCGACCACGGTGAAGGCGCCGGCCGGGGTCGCGCCGAAGGTGACGGCGGTGCTGCCGGTGAAGTGGGTGCCGGTGATGGTGACGGCGGTGCCGCCGGACGCGGGGCCGGAGTTCGGCCGTACGGCGGTGACGGTGCGCGGTTGTGGGACGCCGACGACGACGATCCCGTACGGGGTCTTCCCCACCGGGACGGTGGCCACCACCGTGTCGGTCGTGGTGTCGATCACCGTCACGTCGCCGGACGCACTGTTGGTGGTGTAGACGAATCGGCCCGCGACATGGAGGGTGAGATTGGCCGGGTAGTTGCCCACGGGCACGCTGTCGATCACGGTGTCGGTGGTCAGGTCGACCACCTTGACGGCGGCCGGGAACGCGGACACGTAGGCCCGGGTGCCGCTCGCGTTGACCGCGACGTTGCTGGCGTCGGCGATCGGCACGGTGGTGGTGAGCGTGCCGCCCGTGGTCAGGTCGAGGATCCACAGGCCGGTTTGGTTGTCCACGGCGTACAGGTGCGTCCCGTCCGGGGCGAGCGCGGCGCCGTCGGGCGAGCCGGGCAGTGCGATGGTCGCGGTCACCGTGGCGGTGGCGGTACTGATCACCGAGACACTGCGGCCGGCGTTGTTGACGGCGTACGCGTGTGCCCCGTCGGGGGCGACCAGGACCGCGATCGGGTTGGTGCCGACCGGGATGGTCGCCGTCACGGCGTTCCGGCCGGTGTCGATCACCAGTACGGAATTGCCCTGGGCCACATAGAGCCGGGCGTCGGACGGGTCGACCGCCATCGCGAACGGCGCGCCGCCGGTGGCGATGGTGGCGGTGACCGTGTCGCCGGCGGTGTCGATCACCGAGATGCCGGCCGAGTCGAAGTCGGCCACGTAGACCCGGGTACCGGCATGGTTGGCGGCCAGCCCGTACGGGCCGCGGCCCACCGGGATGGTCGCGGTGGTGGTGTTGGTCGTGGTGTCGATCACGGACACCGTGTTCGAGCCGGAGTTGGCCACGTAGGCGACCACCCCGGAGCGGGCGGCCGAGGCGGCCGAGGCGGGCAGCGCGTGGGCGACGAGGCCGGCCAGGACCAGGGCCAGGCAGCCGATCAGCGCGGTCGTCCGGCCGCCCGGCGAGCCTCGTCGTGGACGGTGGGCGCGGCGTAAGCCGCGATCGGGTCGGGTTGCGGCGAGCGACATCGGGATCCCCTCCCTGGAGACGGAGCACCCCCGGCCGGCCCATCGGGGCACACCGGTGTCGGGGCACGCCGATCCCCACCGCGCGCCGTCGTCGAGCCGCGCGGTATTCGAGCCCCCACCCGAATCGAGCCGGCCGCGAATCACGCGTCGTGATTCGTCGGTGCATCGCCGGAAAGGTACCGGGCCGATCGGCGGGCGTGTCGGAGAAATGGCCAAATGGCTTGGGAGGGTGGGGAGTTGGTGTATAGGAGGGTGCCTTGGCTGGCGCCTTGGCTGGCGCCTTGGCTGGCGCCTTGGCTGGCGCCTTGGCCGGTGCCTTGGCCGGTGCCTCGGCTGGTGCCTCGGCTGGTGCCTCGGCCGGTGCCTCGGCTGATGCCTCGGCCGGTGCCTCGGCCGGTGCCTCGGCTGATGCCTTGGCTCGGGAGCGGGTGACGGAGGTGCGGGCCGCCGGTCAGTGCTTCGGCAGATAGATCGGCCGGCCGAGGGCGCGAGCCCGGAGTGCGGCGGGGACGCGTGGCGCGACCATGCTCGGCAGCAGTTCAAGGGCTCGGTCGAGGGTGACGAACGCGTGGTCGTCGAGCTCCTCGACCTGGATCCGGATGGCCGCGACCTGCTCGGTCGAAAGAGTGCCGGCGTCGAACATCCAGCTGACGAACGGGCGTGGCCTGGGGTCGACTTCGGGCACCCAGTCGATCACCAGGAGTTCGCCGACCGGCAGTTCGAGGCCGATCTCCTCGAGGATCTCGCGCGCGCACGCATCGTGCGGTGCCTCGTTGCGGTCGATGACGCCGCCGGGCAGGTTCCAGTGGTCGCGGTAGTTGGGCTTGACCAGGAGTACCAGGTCGTCGACGTCGGTGATCAGCGCGGAGGCGGAACCGTACATGGCGGGCAGTTGCGCGTACCACTGCTCTTGCGGCAGAAATTCGTGAGTCACCCGATCGACCCTAGAGCGTGTCTTCAAGCCCGGGGACCGGAAGGCGCCGAGGGGCGTCGTTCAGGTGGCGCGGGGGCTGCGCACTCGGCGGCGGCGGGCGTCGCTCACGCCGTACCGAACCGGGCCCGGGGTTCGCCGTGGAGCCGGCCGGGCGGGAGTTTGCGGCCGAAGGCGACCAGGAGCAGGTCCTGGGCGGCGCCGGTCAGCGGTGTGCCGGTGCCGTAGGACCAGTCGAGGTCGTCGGCGCACAACCGCACGCCGGCCAGGTCCACCTTGAAGAACTTGACGCCGCGCGGGTTGATCGCGTCCAGCAGGATGCGCAACCGGTCCTCCGGGACCCGGCGGTCCAGGCCGAGGGCGACAGTGATGTCCAGGCCGTGCACCACGTCGTGCCCGAGGGCCGCCGTGGGCCCGCCCGGCGGCTTGAACGGGTGGTGTGCGTTGTCCCGCAGTGCGGCGGCGAGTTCGTCCGGGGACAGGGCGGCGGCGTCGGCCCGGGCCAGGCGGTCGGTCATCCGGTGCAGGCCGCCGCGCGCCTTGACCAGTTCCAGGCCGATCCGGGGCAGCGAGTAGCGGAACGCGAAGGACATGTGCGCGGCCACCTCGCGGACCCGCCACCCCGCGCACAACGACGGCGCGTCCCACTGCTCGGCCCGTAGGCCCGCCAGCAGGTCGGCCAGTTCCCGGCGTTCGGCGGCCACGGCGGCGGCGAGCGGGGTGGGTTCGGTGGCGGGGCGGTGCGTGTCGGTCATGGCATCCAGCCTGTCGACCACCCGCCGACAAGTCCAAGACCTGCTTGTGCTCGCCCTCAGCAGCGATGGTTATATCGACGGCTATGGAACTCCGCCAGTTGCAATACCTCGTCGCCGTGGCGGAAGAAGGCAGCTTCACCCGCGCCGCCGCCCGACTGCACGTCGCGCAGCCGGGGGTGAGCGCGCAGATCCGGCAGCTCGAACGCGAGTTGGGCCAATCCCTGCTCGATCGTTCCGGACCGACGGTGACCCCGACCGCCGTGGGGGAGGCGGTGTTGTCGTTCGCCGCGACCGCGCTCGGCGCGGTCGACGGCATCCGGCACGTCGTGGACGAGTACAGCGGGCTGCTGCGCGGCCGGGTCGTGCTCGGCATGGTGTCCGGCGCGGCCACCCACGAGTTCGACGTGGCCTCGATCCTGGCCGACTTCCACGACGAGCACCCCGGGGTGGAGATCGCGCTCACCGAGGACACCTCGAAGCACATGCTCACCGCGCTGCGCCGGGGCGAGTTGCACATCGCGCTGGTCGGCGTGGTGGACACGACGCCGCCGCCCGGGGTCGACTACCGGATCGTGGTGGACGAGCCGCTGGTGGCCGCGTTGGCACCGGACGATCCGCTGCTTCTCTCCGGGCGGACCAGCATCCCGCTCACCGCACTGCGGGATCGGCCGCTGATCGGGCTGCCGCGCGGGACCGGGCTGCGCGCGGTGTTGGAACGGGCGTGTGCCGAGGCGGGATTTCGGCCCAGGGTCGCGTTCGAGGCCGCCGCCCCGCTGCTGCTCGCCCAGCTCGCGGCGCGGGGTCTGGGGGTGGCCGTGGTGCCGGCGCTGACGCCGGCGCAGGCGGCGGCGCTTGGGCTGCGTACGTTGGACCTCGACGAGCCACGGCCGCGCGGGCGGATCGCGCTGGCCTGGTTGACGTCGGGACCGGCCGAGCCGGCGGCCCGGGTGCTGCTCGACCGGCTGTGCGAGGGGATCGGCGGGAGCGGGCCGACCACCTCCGGGCCGCATTCCTGAGCGCGGCCGGCGGGCCCGGAGGTGTCGCGTGCGCGCGGCGGATACCTCAGCCGGCGGTCAGGCCGCTGTCGTTGTGCAGGATCGCGCCGTGCACGTTGCGGGCCTCCTCGGACGCGACGTAGGAGAACATCGCCGCGATGTCCTCGGGTTGTGCCATCGGCCGCGGCGTCATCGCCCGGCCGACCAGGTCCCAGTCCACATCGGCGGGCATCTGGTAGTTGGCCACCAGGTTGGTGTCGATCCCGCCCGGCGCGATCGCATTCACGCGCAGCGGCTGCTTGGCGAACTCCCAGGCCAGCGACCGGGTCAGCTGGACCACGGCACCCTTGCTCATGGTGTAGACCACGCCGTACGCCAGGCCCATCACGCCGGCGTTGGAGGCGATGTTGACCACGTTGCCCGAACGCTCCAGGAGGTGCGGGATGGCGGCCTGGCACATGAAGAAGTAGCCGTCGAGGTTGACGCCCATCATCCGCCGGTAGTCCGCCTCGGTGACGTCGAGGACGTGCTCGGCCCGCGCGATGCCGGCCACGTTGCCCAGCACGTCCAACCCGCCGAACTCGGCCACGGCCGCCGCCACCGCCGCGAAGCACTCGTCCCGTACCGCCACGTCGGTGACCCGGGTCGCCACCTTGCCCACGAGCCCGTCGGCCAGTTCCGCCGTCTCGGCCAGCGGCGCGGCGGCGATGTCCAGGGCGAACACATTCGCGCCCTCGGCCGCGAGCCGCAGCGTGGTCGCCCGGCCGACCCCCGAACCCGCTCCGGTGACCACCGCGGTCTTCCCGTCGAACCGGCCGGACACGTGGGCTATCGACATGCGTTCACTCCATCTGCATCGAAAGAGTCGGATTCGGGCCCCAAGCGGCACCCACGACCAGTGGTGACGGATCGTGCCACAGCCGGGTTGGGGAAACCAGAGCCTTCGACGGGGCGGGCGGGCAGCCGGTCGGCTCGGCCGAGTCGGCCGAGTCGGCCGAGTCGTCGACCTGGGACGCCGCTACGCCGGGTCCTGACGGGGTCGGGGCGTGGGCGCTTCGGGTTGGTGGGTTTGGCGGTAGGCGCGGGGCGTCGTGCCGGTGAGGGTGTGGAAGTGGCGGCGGAGGGCCGCCGGGGAGGTGAAGCCGGTTCGGGCGGCGATGTGTTCGATGGGTGTGCCGGTTTCGATCAGGAGGCGCTGGGCTTCCTCGAGGCGGACGCGGAGGAGGTACTGGAGGGGGCTCATCCCGGTGTGGGCCTGGAAGCGGCGGGTGAGGCTGCTGACGCTGGTTCGCGCGTGGGCGGCGAGGTCGCGGAGGGTGAGCGGTTGGTGGAGGTTGCTCTCCAGCCAGCGCAGGGTGGGTTCGAGACCGGTGCTTTCGGTGAGTTCGTCGTCGATCGTCTTTTGTACGTCGTCCGCGTAGTCGTGCAGGGGCGTGATGAGTTCGCGGGACGTCCGGTCGGCGACCAGGCGGCCGTGGTCCAGGCCGAGGAGGTACAGGCACAGGTCCATTCCGCCGAAGACGCCGGCCGCGGTCAGGAACGGGCCGTCCTCGACGACCGTGCCGAGCGGGTCCACGTCGATCCGGGGGTGGAGTTCGGCCAGTTCCTCGATGTGCCGCCAGGCCGTCGTGGCCCGCCGGCCGTCGAGGAGTCCGGTCGCGGCGAGGGTGAACGTCCCGGTACCGACGGCGGCGAGCCGGCTGCCTCGGGCCGCCGCCGCGTCGAGCGCGGCGAGTACGCCGGGAGCCGGCGCGGCGCGAGGGTGGTCGTGTCCGGGGATCAGTACTACGTCGGCGTCGGCGAGGCCGGCGAGGTCGTACGGAGTGGTGATCCGCAGCGGGGCCGGGGCGCCGGTGAGGTGCGGGCCGGGGGGTGCGCAGAGCCTGATTTCGTATGCCACGTCCGGGTGGTCGCGGCTGGCCGTGCCGAACACCAGGGCGGGGGTGGTGAGTTGATGGCCCGGGATCCCGTCGAGGGCCAGGACGGCGATCACTGACATGGTTGGAATCTAGCGCCGGGTCGTCGGGCGATGGTGACGCCGCCCCGGGCCGACTCCCGGACCGCACCCTGGGCGGAACCCGGACCGCACCCGGATCGCCCCCGGGCGGCCCCCGGATCGCCCCACCCGCCCCGCGCCGGGGTGTCGACGCGGGGCGGGTGAGCGTGCCCTTTGCGGGTGCGAGCGAGTCAGTTCTCGCGGGCGGGTCAGTTCTTGCCGGCGAATCAGTTCGTGCCGGCGAATCAGTTCGTGCCAGCGAGTCAGCTCTTGCCAGCGAGTCAGCTCTTGCCGGCGAGTCAGCTCTTGCCGGCGAGTCAGTTCGTGCTGGTGACTTTCCGGCGAGTCAGTTCTTGTGGAGCGTCTGCTTGATCCAGTCCTTGTATACGGTCACGTTGGTGTACAGGCCCGGGCCGGTCGCGCAGGCGGGATCCCAGTCGCCATCTCCGGACGTGGTACCGACCAACTCCCAGCGGCCAGCCTTCGTCCGCTGGAGCTGCGGGCCGCCGGAGTCGCCGACGCAGCCCATCGCGCCCGGTGTCAGGCTGACCGTACACAGCCGGGTCGCGCCGGCGCGGCCGGCGCACTCGGCCTCGGTGCCGCGGCGGGTGTCCAACTCCTGGAGCCGCTTCGGGAACACCGCCTTCTCGATGTCGGTCGTGTCCCGGGTGGTGCCGAAGCCGAGGATCCGGGTGGGCGTGCCGGCCGGGCCCGCCTGCTTGGCGATGCGGATCGGCTGTTGGGAGACCGGGCGGTCGAGCCGGATCAGCGCGAGGTCGTTCTCGTTGGGCTTGGGGCTGGCCTGCGCGTACTTCGGGTGGATCACGATCTTGTCGATGTTGCGTACGGTGCCGCCGCTGGTCCGGTTCGCGCTGCCGATCCGCACCTGCCCGGGCAGGGTGATCGGCAGGTTGGGGTCGACGCAGTGCGCCGCGGTGAGTACCCACTGCCGATCGATCAGCGTCGCCCCGCACCCGGCCTCGATGTCGCCCGCCTTGATCGGGATCGACGCCATGAACGGGTATCGCTGCGTCGAGTCGTGCCCGTTGACGATGGCGCTCGCGCTGCCGGCCGAAACCGTGGCGCCGAGTACGACCGCCGCGCCGACCGCCGCCAAGGACTTGGCGAGCAGGCCGCGCCGGCGCCACGCGGGGCGGGCTTCGAGGAGGGTGGACCGAGAATTCGAGTGGGGCATGTGGTGACCTTTCGAGGCTGGTGGCAGGGGGTGTACGCGAGCCGGACGTCCCCCGCGTCCGTCTGCGTATCTGTCATCCTCTGTGCCGGAACCAACCGAAAACAGCTGCCTCGATGTCATCCTCGGCTAGATTCTGGACATGTCAGTGATCGCCGTCCTCGCCCTCGACGGGGTCCCCGGACATCAACTCACCGCCCCCGGTCTCACCTTCGCCACCGCCGCCCGGCATCACCCCCGGGTCGCCTACGACCTGCGGATCTGTACCGCGCCGGGGTTCACCGGTACGGGCGATCCAGGGGCGTTCCGGATCGAGACGCCGTGGGGCCTGGAGGGGCTCGACGACGCCGACACGGTATTGGTGCCGGGCCACGAGGGCTTTCGCGACGAACCCGCGCCGGAGGTGGTCGCGGCACTTCGGGCCGCCGCCGCGCGGGGGTGCCGAATCGGCGCGGTCGGTACGGGGACGTTCACCCTCGCGGCGACCGGCCTGCTCGACGGCCGCCGCGCCGCGACCGGCCGCCGCGAAACCGCCGAACTCGCCCGCCGCCACCCGCGGATCGAGGTCGACCCGCTGGGCACGGTGGTCGCGGACGGCCTCTTCCACAGCGGCGCGGGCGTCCTGGGCGGCGTGGACGTGTGCCTCGAGCTGATCACGTTGGACCACGGCGTACCGGTGGCCATCGAAACCGAACGGCAACTCTTCCTCCAACTGCACGCCCCCGCCGACGCCGGCACGGGCGCCGGCGCCGAGCCGAACGCGACCTACTCCGCCTTCACGCCCGCCGGCAGCAGCATCGAACCGACCACCCGATGGATGGCGGCCAACCTGCACGAACCGCTCACCCTCAACGACATCGCCACCCACGCGAACCTCGGCATCCGCAGCCTGACCCGCCGCTTCCACACGGAGACGGGCCTCACCCCACTGCAATACCTGCTCCGCACCCGCGTCCAACGAACCCAATGGCTCCTGGAACGCACCGAGGACCCGGTCGAACGCATCGCCGCCCAAACCGGCCTCGGCACCCCCGCCAACCTCCGCCACCACTTCCAACGCCAAACCGGCACCACCCCGACCACATACCGCACAGCCTTCCGCACCCTGGTCGCCAACCTGACCGGCACACCGGAACCCGGCTCGGGGCGGCCATAGGGCACGCCGTGGCCGACTATCAAGGACCCGCTTTGTGCGCCCGATGCGTTTCACATGTTGGTTGCGAGACCGGTCGACCGAGTCCGGCAGCCTTGCCCAGGTGCCGACGTGCGCGGAGGCGGGAGCGCGCGCCCGACTCCCCCAGGCACGGACCGTACGGCCTGCTGCCGACGCTGCGGAATGGGGCGGTGGTCGAGGGCCGCGCCTTGGCTTCCCTGGCTTCCCCGGCTTCCCCGGCTTCCCGGCTTCCCGGGTTTCCGGCTTCCCGGGTTTCCGGGTTTCCGGGTTTCCGGGTTTCCGGGTTTCCGGGTTTCCGGGTTTCCGGGTTTCCGGGTTTCCCGAGATTCCCGGGTGTGCGGGTCAGAGGCCGGCGTCGGTGAGTTCGGGGTTGTTGGCGTGGGCTCTGCGGGCGGCGAGTTCTTCGTGGGCCAAGTGGAGGAGGCGTTCGGCGGAACGTTCGCCGGCGCCGAGGCGGCGGCCTACCTCGGCGGCGGTCAGGTCGGTTTCGTCGGCAAGCAGGGCGACCAGGCTCAGGATGCGGTGGTCGCGGCGGGCGGCGGCGGTGAGGGCGGCGCCGTCGACGACCCGGCCCTGGTAGGGGATCTCGTAGTCGGCGGGTGGGTCGGGGAGTACGGGCGGTTGCTCGGGAACCGGATTGCGGGAGGTCGGGTCGGTAGTGGGGGCGAGGGCGGGGGTGTTGCCTGGTGGGGTGGGGGGTGGTGATGCTTCGGGGTGGGCCTCGGGTACCGGGGCGGCGTTGGGGCCGGTGGGTGCTGCGGCGGGCGGTCGGTGGTGGAGTTGTGCAAGGTCCGGCGATACGAGGGACGTTGCGTGGTGGTGGGCGTCGCCGACCGATGGTGACAGGGCGTCCGACTCGGTGCGTGGGCGGATGATGCCTGGCGCCGGGACGGCGGGGTTGTGCGGGCCGTTGGTGCCGGCGGGCGATGTGGCGGGTCCGGTGGGCGGTTGTCCGTCGGTGTCCGGCGTGCTCGGGGGCGTGGGCTCGGGGGCCCGGTGTGCGGCGGCGGTTCTCGGTGGCTCGGTCGGCTCGGCTCGGCGCGAGGTCCCTGCCGCCGGCGGCGGGGGTGTAGGCGGTGTAGGCGCGGCGTGAGTCGGGCTGTGGGTCGGGTTGTGGGTTGGGTCGTGGGTCGGGTTGGTTCGACTCGGCCACACCTCGGCCGCTACCTCGGCCGCTTCCGGGGGGTGGGTCGGCGTGTGCGGCGCGGCGCGCGTGGGCTCGTGGTGTGTGTACGCCGCAGCGGGCGGCTGTGGTTGTGGGTGTGGGTGGGCGTCTGTGGGGACGGGAGCAGGGGTGGCGATCGCCGCTGCGGGGTGCGCGGGGGCGGGTGCGGGGAGTCGGGTCGGGTGCGGGCCGCGGTGGGCCGTCCCGAGGATGCCGGTTGCCTCGGGGGCCGGTGCCGAGGTCGGTTGCGGGATGTCGGGTCCCGTCGGGCTCGTCGGGCTCGTCGGGCTCGTCGTCTCTGGCGTCCCCGTCGGGCTCAGGCGCGAGTCGGCGGCTGCGGTGTGGCCGGTCGGGTCGGGGCTCGGCGGAAAGTTGGCGGCCCCTGCGGAACCGGTGGGATCGGGTGTACCCGCCGGGGCCGGGATTGCCCGGGGGACGCCGGGCTCGGCCAGTGTGGCGGTGTCGGGATGTGGTCTGCCCTGTTCGCCGGTAGGCATGGGCATGGGCGTGGGCCAGGTCATGTTGGCCAAGTGGCTTACGTTCACCAGGACTCGGAGCTGAGGAAGCACGGCGGCCTCCACCTCCGCGTCGGCCAGGCGGACTCGGGCGGCGGTACGTTGGGCGAGGGCCTCGGCGCGGCGGTATCGGCGGTCGCTGCCACGCTTCGGGCGCGCCGAGGCGGCCCGCGCGGCCCTGGCCTCGGTGGCCTGGCGAAGCCGGTACAGCGCACGTGCGGCGCGGCGTTCGCGGACACGTTCCGTGGCCTCGGCGGCGCCCAGGTGTTCGTCACTGGCCAGTTCGGCCAGGACCAGGACCCGCTCGACGGGGTGCAGCCAACGGATCCAGCCGACCCGGCGATCGGCGCGGGCGGTACGGGCGTGCCGTTCCTCGGCCAGGCCCAGCTCCCACAACACGGCGGCGATCGGCGCCCAGATGCCGAGCGCGAACGCCTCGCCGACGTTCGTCCCCTCGCTGGCCGACATCGACGCGGACAACAACGCCAGTACCCACACCAGCGCGCCCGACAGACCCGCCGCCGCGCCGCGCGCCGCCCGCCGCCGAGCCCGTAGCGCACACACCACGGCGGCGAAGTCCAGGGCAACGAAGGGCAGATACGCCCACGGCCCGGACAGGCCCATGACGTCCCGACCGAATTTGCCGAGTTGGGCCGCCGAGAGGCCGGCTGCGGCTGCCGCGACCGCCGCCGTGAGCAGGTCTTCGACCCGCCGCCCACGCCGGTCCCGGGTCGCGGCCCGGTCGCTCTCCAGCGCCTGCCGGGCCGCCTCCGGGAGCGCGGCGACCCGCGCCCGCTCGGCGACCGCACGGCGCCGGGCACGTTCGATCAGGACGGCCGACGCGAGTACGACCAGGGCTCCGGCCGGATATGGCCAGTCACGGGACCAGTCCCAGCGCGCGAGGTCCAGCATGTGTACGACAACTCCTTCGTCCCGCGCGCGAAGCGCGGGTCCGATTCGGGAAGTGCTCGTTTTTCCGTGCGCGGGCACGGTACGTACGTCCGGCTCGCAGTGGGCGAAGCCGGCTTCGGCCGTGGGGGAGCCTACGCGCGCCGGCAGACGTGTCCTCGGCCGGCAGTGGCCGGTGGGTTGGTCGGCCGGTCGGCTGCTCGCTCGCTCGCTCGGTCGGTGGGTCGGTGGGTCGGTGGGTCGCTCGATCGCCGAGGGTGAGTGAAGGTGGTGCGGTTCGACGACCGGTCGGGTACGCGTGATCCGTGCGTAGGCCTGACCAAGCGCGCAACAGCCCGCCGACCGAGTCCAATTGGACTCATCGAGACCGGGCCTGGCCCGATCCCGACCGCGAATCCAAACGCGAATCCAAACGCGAATCCGAACCCGGTCCGAGCCCGATCCCACCCCCCCGATCCCACCCCCGAGCCGCAACCCGCCCCGCCGCGCGACCCGCTGCCGTCTACCCCCGCAGCACGTCCCCAGCCCCGTCCCCCGACCGCGCCCCCGGCACCCCACCGGAGTCCATCCCGCCCGCGTCCGCCTCGGCCAACTCCCGCCGTGCCTGGGCAACTTGCCGCTCGAGTTCGTCGAGGTACGCCACCGCCGCCGCCCGGTCCTGCCGAGCCAGCGAGGTCAACCACCGGCGCGGAATCGTGTCCGCCGCCTTCGCGGTGTAGTCCACCACCCGGCCCACCGTCCGATCCACCGTCCGGTCGACCGCCCGATCACCCTCCACCTCGTCCGGCTCGATGCCCAGCGAGTCGAGGTATTGCCGTACCTGCTCCACCGCCGCCGCGGGGGAGAATGCGTCCCCGATCGCGGCGACCGCCCCCCGCAGCACCGCCGCGGTCATCGGCACGGCCTCGGCCTCGGCCACCGTGCGATACACCGTCACGGCGGCGTCGTTCCCGTACCGCCCCGCGAGCGGGACCAGTTCACGCACCTGCGCCTCGTTCACCGCCTTGAGTCCAATTGGACTCAACGCCTCGGCGATCGGCCAGGCCTGGATCAGCCGGTCCGCGTACCGCCGTTGCATGTCCCAGCGGTCGAGGCAGTAGTCCTCGAAGCTCTCGTAGCGCGTCCGGTACAGCCGCGCGTCCCGGACGATCTGCAACGCCTTGCCCGCCGCCCAGAACGCCACCCGCAACGTCTCGATCGCCGCCTCGCACGCGGCCAGTTGCCGCTGCTCGTCGTCGATCAGTACCGGACTGTCGCTCAGCGGCCGAAACGGCGCCGGCAGTTCCTTCGCCATGTCGGCGGCGGTACGCAGTCGACGCGGCTCGGCCGCCACCCGGGGAGTACGTTGACGACCCATCAGATCGCCTGCTCGATCGCGAGGGCGAGCTTGTAGAAGTCCTCACGGGCACGCAACGCGGTTCCGCTCTCCTTGTATTGGGTGACCACGAGCCCACCCTCCGCCGCATGGGCGTGGATCTTGTACTTGCGAATCGGCTCCCGGGCCCGCGGATAGCCACGTTCGTCTATCCAGGCCTCGACCCGTGCACGGTCGGTCTCGCCATCGCGCGGATCCCACAGGTTCACCACCGCGATGTAGGGGATCCCGCGCGGCTTGAGCACCCGTTCGATCGTGTACTCGCTCGGCGACCAGCTCATGAACTCGGGCGTGATCGGTACCACCGCCAGGTCCGCGACCTCGAGCATGTCACGCAGCGCGTCCGCCGCCGCGCCGTGGCCCAGCGGGTCGGTGGCCAGTTCGGCCTCGGGGTCGGTGTCCATGAAGCCGGGGCTGTCCACGATGATCCGGGCCACCGCCGGATCGGCCTTCAACTCGGCGAGCATGCCGGGCTTGCCCTTGGTGGACATGTAGTCGAACGGGAGATGTTCCTCGGGAACCCGGTCCGCCCAGTCCTCCATCGACCCCTGCGGGTCGATGCCGCAGGCGACCACGGGTGCGTCGGCGTCGGGATCGAACGGCCCGGTGGGGGTGAAGTTCTGGCCCTCGACGGCGGCCAGATTCACCGCGATCGTGCTCTTCCCGACGCCGCCCTTGCGGTTGATGACGACGACGACCTTGGCTCTCGACGGTGCCGCCGACCTGCGGGCAGAGCTCATCTGGGACCTCCGTTGGCTTCCCCGTCACGGGTACTCGGACATCGCCCAGCATGCCAGAGGCCCACCGGGCAACCCCCATTCGGGACGGACGACACTCCGCGATCTCGACCACATCGGCGAATTCACCCGAGTCGGTGTCGATCATGACTTTCGGACATGTCGGCAACATCGGCCACACCGCGGCGACATCGGCGATGGGACGTCGGCGGGGGCCCGTGCTGATCACGCATACCCGTTCATCCCGTATCGCTCAGCCCGCCGCCCCGAAGGCGCACGCACCGGCGCGCACGGCCCCCGCCCCGCGCATGGGATCGCGCCCTCCCCGGCACCCACGCCCCCCGCGTACCGAAGTGATCATCGATGCGTCACCAACTCACGTTTCACGCCTTATGGACCGGTGTGATGGTCGGGAAAACTGCCTTCTGTACATCGGTACTTCGCACGTCACGCCACCCCATGGCCGCCGTCCATCCCATCCCGTCCTATCCAACCCTATGTCGCCCCGTGTCGCCCCGTGTCGCCCCGTGCTGCCCCGCCTCACCCCGCGTCACCCAACCCGGGAGGAACATGCCCACATTCTCGGGACCCGACCGGCCGCATCGGCCGCATCGGCCGCACCGGCCGCACCGCCCGGCCGCCGCTGCATGGTCGCGCCGGACGCACCCATCCGCCCAGGAGGCACCCGTATGACCGCTATCGACCTCGGCCTGCCCAAGGTTCCGGTTCCCGCGACCGTCCCGATCCGGCGCCACTCCCGACGGATCGACGTCGGCGCGGTCCCGGTGGGCGACGGTGCGCCGATCACCGTGCAGACGATGACCACCACCCCGACCGCCGACGTCGACGCCACCCTGCAGCAGATCGCCGAAGTCACCGCCGCCGGCTGCGACATCGTCCGGGTCGCGGTGCCGTCCCGGGACGACGCCGACGCGTTACCGGCGATCGCCGCCCGATCGCCGATTCCGGTGATCGCGGACATCCACTTCCAACCGCGCTACGTCTTCCAGGCGATCGACGCGGGCTGCGCGGCGGTACGGGTGAACCCGGGCAACATCCGCAGCTTCGACGACAAGGTACGCGAGATCGCCGACGCGGCCGGCGCGGCGGGCGTACCGATCCGGATCGGGGTCAACGCCGGTTCGCTCGACCCGCGCGTACTGGCCCGGCACGGCGGTCACGCGGCTCCCTCGGCGCTGGTCGAATCGGCGCTGTGGGAGTGCTCGTTGTTCGAGGAACACGGCTTCCGCGACCTCAAGATCGCGGTCAAGCACCACGATCCGCGCACGGTGATCGCCGCCTACCGGCTGCTCGCCGCGCGCTGCGACTATCCGCTGCACCTGGGGGTGACCGAGGCCGGGCCCAGCCTCCAGGGCTCGATCAAGTCGGCGGTCGCGTTCGGGATCCTGCTCGCGGAGGGCATCGGCGACACGATCCGGGTATCGCTGTCCGAGTCCCCGGTCGAACAGGTCAAGGCGGGCTGCCACATCCTGCAATCCCTGGGCCTGCGTCCGCGTCGCCTGGAAATCGTCTCCTGCCCGGGCTGCGGCCGACTCCAGGTCGACATCCACCGCCTGGCCCGCCGCGTCGAGGCCGCCTTCGAGGGTTTCCCGACCCCGCTCCGCATCGCGGTGATGGGCTGCGTCGTCAACGGCCCGGGCGAATCCCGCGAGGCCGACATCGGCGTCTCCTCCGGCAACGGCAAGGGCCAGATCTTCGTCCGCGGCCAGGTGGTCAAAACCGTCCCCGAAGCCAAAATCGTCGAAGCCCTCCTCGAGGAGGCATTGGCTCTCACGGACTCGACCTCGACGCCACCATCGACACCGACACCGACACCGCCATCCTGACCTGGCTCACCCACCCCGTTCCCGCCGCCCGCGCCTCCGGAGATAGGTTTTCCATGCGCACGCATACGCCTACGCCCACGCACAGGCGTATACGTACGCATACATGAGCACGAACACGAACGTGGGCATGGGCGTGGACGTGGACGTGGACGTGGACGTGAACACGAACGTGAACGGGTCGGTATGGGAGGCCGGGATGGCGGGCAAGCGGGCGTTGGTGCTGGGCGGTGGCGGGTTGGCCGGGATCGCGTGGGAGACGGGTGTCCTGGCGGGGTTGGCGGCCGAGGGCGTGGACGTGACCGATGCCGACCTGCTGCTGGGCACGTCGGCCGGGTCGACGGTGGCCGCGCAGGTGGCGAGCGGACTGCCGATCGCGGCGCTGTTCGAGCGGCAGGTGGACCCGGCGCTGCAGAACGAGGAACTCACGCCGACCGGGATGAGCGTCCAGGAGCTGATGGAGGTCTGGGGCAAGCTGATGGCCGAGGTCCAGGACCCGACCGAACTCCGGCGCCGGGTGGGCGAGATGGCGCTCGCCGCGCCGACCGTACCCGAGGCCGCCCGCCGCGCGGTGATCGAGGGCAGGCTACCGGCGCACACCTGGCCGGATCGCCGACTCCTGGTGGTCGCGGTGGACGCGAACACGGGCGAACCTCGCGTCTTCGCCAAGGAATCCGGGGTCGACCTGATCGACGCAGTCGCCGCGAGCTGCGCCGTACCGGGCATCTGGCCGCCGGTCACGATCGGCGACGCCCGTTAGGTCGACGGCGGCATCCGCTCCGCCAACAACGCCGACCTGGCCGCCGACCACGACCGCGTACTGGTCCTGGCCCCATGTCGGACCCGACCCCCGACGATTCGCACACCCGCCCGACCGGCCCGACCCGAATCGAGGTAATCACCCCCAACGAAGCCTCCACCACCGCCTTCGGCGAAGGCCCCCTGTCCCCCGAAACCCGCACCCCCGCAGCCCAATCCGGCTACGCCCAGGGCCGCACCTTGGCCCCCACCATCCGAAGGATGTGGCTGGAGGCCTGAACCGATCCTTCGGCCTGCACGTGTGTGGGGACGGCGGCGAGTGAGGGTGCGTTCGCGTTCGATGGCCTTGCCGACGTCGTAGCAGTGGGCTGCCGGGCGGCGGTTCCGGAGCCGGGTGGCCGGCTTGGTCCGGCGATGCCGGGTTGGGTACGCGGGCCGGCGGGCCTGCCGGCCCGCGTACGGGTCGGGCGGATCTGCGTGGCTGAACCCCCGCCGGGCCGAGCGGGTTTACATGAGGGTCCGCACGCCTCTGGCGGAAGGTGTGTTCGAGGCCGAATCGCCGCAGGCAAGACCACCAATAGCGGTCGACGTCGCTCGCGGTCGCAGTCGCGGTCGCGTCGGTTGTCGAGGACCGGAACCAAACCGGCTCGGCGTCGCGGCCTCCCGGTGGGGGGTGGTCACCCTGCCGGCCACCCGCACGCACATCCGCGACGCCGACGCAACCCGCGACATCCTCCGGCGACCGCAACTGACCCACCCGAGCATCGTCATCGCCCGAGCCGACTCCGCCTATCCCGGCCCGCTCGCCGACCTTGCCACCACAATCGACATCACCCTCAAGATCGGCCTCAAGATCGCCCTCGAGGTCTCCCTCGAGGACGCCCCGAGGCCAAACAACCAGAAATACCCGGCCCGACAGACGAGTTGCGTCGCGCCAGTAGCCGCTCTCCGCCTCGATCCGGCCCTCCACGGCATCACCGCAGGACGGCCCGGATCGCCAAGGAGGCCATCCCAAGTCCATCCGCTGCCCATCCGCGTCGCGGGATCAGAGCACAAGCACGGGCCGGGTGGAGAATTCCTCGAACATGTCCTCCCCATCCGGGCCGTACACGAACTCGGCCGTGAAGGGGTTGCGGTTGGTGGTGGCCAGTGGCAGCCAGGCAAGCAGGTGACCGTAGCCGCCGCAGGTCGACTCCCCGCCGTCCCCACCGTGCACAGACGTGGCATCGCTCGTCAGCTCCGTGCAATAGGTGTCGTAGCCAATCCGCAAGCCCAAGGCGTTCAACCCGTGCTGCGGCCCTGTGAGGTCGTCGTACGGAACACGGTCGAGGGGACATTCGTCACCCCACCGAAACAAGGTGTCCGCGCCCACTCCGCAGGCGTGCTCCCACTCGTCGGAACTCGGCATCCGCAGGCCACGCGCCGCAAGCACCTGCGCCATCTCGCCGGGCGGCGCGATCAGATTCTCGTCCTCCACAGTCATCAGCACCGTCGCCAAGGCGACACTCCGGCGGGGACTGAGCACCTGCGCGAGATGAGCCCGCAAATCGGAGCCGTAGCCAAATCCCTCGTCCAGACTCCCGGCGTAGTCGGCACTCTGCTCCGCCGTCGGCCGCCAAGCGTCGAGGTCGAACCCAAGCGTCACCGTGCCCCCGGGTATCAGCGCAAATTCCCGCCCATCCCGCTCGATCCGAACGCGATGCAGCGGGGCACCGAGGTGCTCAACGGTCTCGACACCAACCACCCGCCCACCCACCAGCCCCGCCGCCTCCCGGGCAACCCGACGCGCGGCGGGCAGATCGAACAACCGCCACCGTTGAAGACTCAGATCGGCGAGAGACATACGCGCCAACATCCCACGAACATCCGACACCGGCCACCTCGAGGCATGGCCGAGAGAAGAGACGGGGCCGAACCGGCAGTCCCCCCAACGAAACCGGCCGGGCCGACCACAGCCAGCGAACCATGGCATCACGCAGCGAACGCGGAACTATCCCCACCGGCGTGGAACTTCGTGGTGGGCGAGGAACCCGGGTGGGTGCGGTACGGCTCACCCCCACCCGCGTGGGGACTTCCCTTGCTGACCTGCGTATTCTCCAGGGCTTTGCTGTTTCGTAATGTAAATCGGGCCATTGCGGCAAAGAAGCTTCCTGAATGCCATCCGACCAGCACGTTATCGTGCCGGGTCGCGGATATGGGCTCATGCACGGATCTCAAGTCCTTCGACCAGCCATGTCGCTCCTCGCCGCAGTCGGCGCCACCGACTTCGCCGCCGACGGTCGCGTCGCGCGCAAACGGACACCGTCTCCCGCACCCCGGGTCAGGTCATCGGCATCGTAGGCTCAACCAATGCGACGCATCGACAAGTTGCTCCCGGACACAGGGGCTTGCGACTTGGACCGGCTGCGTGCGTACGACGCGGACGCGCTCGCGCGCTACGCCGCGGATCCGGCGCACGCGTGGTGGCGGCGCCGGCACTGCGTCCACGCGCTGGCCGGCCGGGTACCGGAGCCGTGGGTCGGCGCGTTGCTCTCGCGCATTCGGGACACCGGCGACACGGGCGAGGTACGCATCGCGCTCCTGGACCTGCTCGGAGGCCGGGCCGAACTTGTGCCCTGGCTCCGCCACGAGGACCGGGGCGCGGAGTACTCCAGCGTGTTCGACGCCATACTCAAGGCCCGTGCCGTGTGCGGCGATCTTTCGGCGGCAGGCGAGTTGGCGGCGCTCGCGTTCGATCCGTGGGCACACCGGCGGGCGATCGGCGAGGCCGGCATGGACGCCTTGGTCGACCGGCTCGGCGTCGACGTCGTGCTCGCCGTGCTCGGTGACGCGCGCCCTGCGGAACGTGCGTTCCGCGTTCGCGCGCGGGCCCGCGTCGGCGAGGACGTCACGGATGCGCTCGCTGATCCCGAGCGGGCCGTCGCGTACCTTGCCCAGTCGCTCCTGCGTGATCCCGACCGGCTCCGCCGCTACCTCGACGAGGCGCCGACCGTCGAGGCGAGGGTGTGGGCCGCGTACGCACTGCACAACCTCACCGAGGACACCGCCGAGACCCGGGCCGTCGACGACGCGTTGGGACGCCCGAGGGTCGAAGTCGCCGGCCTGGACGAGGAGATCCGCCGTGCGATCGTGCACGAGTACGCGCCGGTCTGCCAGCGCGACAGCGATCCGCGCTGGCGCCTCGAGGGGGTGTGCACCGAGCCGCCGGCCGAGGTCGACATATCCGGCCAACTGCGCCGCGCGTCAGCCGCGCTCGCGGCGGCGGGCCTGGACCCGGCGCCTCCGGTCCACTGCGGCGACGACAGCGGGCAGGGCGACGGGACGTACCACATCATCAGGTGCGGGGAGAACCGGTTCTACATCAGCACGCTCGGACGATTCGCCACCTGCGACGATGACGACGACAACGCCCACGAGGCGCTCGAATCGGCCGGCTTCCGCTGGATCGACGAAACCATCGGCTCGATCCGCGTCACGGACCTGTGTGTCTACTACTTCGGCGATCGTGTACCACTCGGCGTCGCAACGCTGCTGTTCTACTGGCAGGACTAGGGGTGTGGGAGGCATGCGACCAGTCGAGACGGAGATCGCTCGGCACGACTGGAAGAGCATGCTGTGCGGATGCGGCGACTCGGCAGAGCACATTGCCCGGGATTTGCTGCGACTTGCGGATAGGGGATCCCGACAGGAACCAAGCCATGTCAGCCTCGAAGGGCATGTCTGGTCTCCGGTGGTTCTGTGGGAGCCGGCTCCTGCCGTGACATCCGTCGTTCTGGCGGCGCTCGCGGACGACGTTGCGCCGACGGCTCGCGGGTGGCTCCTCGACCTCCTCCAGTGCATGGTGACGGGCGAAGGCACGGATTCGGAATCCGCTCGACGCGGACTCGATCTTCCGGAACTGTGCAAAGACCTTGCCGTGCAGAGTCTCTGGCTGCTCCACAAGGAAGTGATGTCGAATCGGGCTCCGGGAGCCGCCGGCGCCGCCTTCGAGATCCTCACGGTGGTGGAACCCGACAGGGCTCGCCTGCGACGCGTTCGGAAGATCGCGGCCGACTGGTTGCCGGTGTGCTGCCGGACGGGTCTGTGCGACGACGATGCGTGAAACCGTCGCCTCAGCCGCTGACTTCGCCTAATCCGGTCGGCCTCGGGTGGCTCGGCCGATCGTCGTGGGCGAGGAAGAAGGGGCATACGCATTTGGCAGGACGTACTTGGGGCTGTCTTGCGGACACGGGCAAGCTGTACCGGAGTTCCCCCGAACACAAGAACGAGGCCTCGCCCACGAACGCGCCCGAGGTCCCTTCCGTCGACTGGCCCATGGGGGGTGCCAGGGCGACCGCAGTCGGAAGTCGCTGCATTCGCCCCGCTCGAGTCGAGTCGAGGCGGGGTAGGGCCGGGTCGGGTCGGTACCGGTCGTCAGCCCGGGTGATCGGTCCGACCGTCGAGCGGCTCCGCGTGCAGGTGTCGCACGGAAAGGCGAGGCGGCCGTGACCCTGTATCGGGCGGTGCGGCACGCGGGGACATCTCCAGACATCGCAACACGCTACTGGCTGTATCCGACCTACCCATATCCGCGTGGGGACTTCCGGGCCGCCTCCTCGGGCACCCTGACCTCACTCGGTTCACCCCACCCGCGTGGGGACGTCCCTTGCTGACCTGCGTATTCTCCGGCGCTTTGCTGTTTCGTGATGTGAATCGGGCCATTGCGGCAAAGAAGCTTCCTGAATGCCGACCGACCAGCAAGTTCGCAGCGAGATCGGGCTCTTCCACAGCCGCCGCACTCCTTCCGCGCCGTCTACCTCGTCGGAGCGGACTGCATGCGCAAGTTCCGGCTCGCTGGACTGGCCTGTCCCCGACATGGGCCCGCAGGCCCCGGACCGAGGGCCACATTATGCGGCGGTACGGCATCTTCCTCGCCGCCCACGCCGAACGTTACGGCTACCACAGCCCCGGGCCAAACCGCTCCGCCGCCGCGAACCACACGTACCCCGACCCAGTTGGAGATCAGATCTGGAGCGGCCAGATCGCCCAGACCTCCGACGGGCGCAAGGTCCCCACCGGAGGGTGTTCGCGGGAGTCCGAGGACGAGATGATCGACGGCGTCCCTCGCGTGGAGTTCCTCAACACGGTCCAGAACCTCGTGATGGAATCCGCGTCGAGGGTCAAGACCGATTCCCGGGCACAGGCGGTCACCGCCAAGTGGAGCGAGTGCATGGCCCGCTCCGGCTACAGGTACGGCGACATCTGGGCAGCCCACGACGGCAACTCCGAGACAGGATCGGTGACTTCGATGGAGATAGCGGTCGCCAAGGTCGATGCCGCCTGCCGCCTGCCGCCTGCCGCAAGGAGACTCATCCAACGAATCTGATGTTCACCCATCGACGCGGCGCACCAGAATCAGTCCATCGCGGCGAACGCGGAAGCCTTGCGCAAGGTCAGGGACTACCACGACGCCCTCAAGTGGGGCGCCGCCAGGGTCCTAGCCGCCAGGCCCGTCTCCTCCTGAGCCCCGGGCCGTTCGCGTCACGCCCACCGAGAGGACGACTACCATCGACGACCCACCGGGCCCTCACCCGCCTGCGGCGGAGCCCGCCCCGATCCCGACCCGTCGACTGCGGACTGACCGCAGGCCGGCCCGCGACGGCCAACCGAATGTGGGTGCTGCTGTGCACCACGATCGCGGCGGTCCTGCTTGCCGGCGGCGGGCCGGCCGCGGCCCGGTTCGTGAAGTCCCCGAACGAGAAGGCGGCCGAGGCCGAGGAGCCCGCCCCGTCGATGATCACCACGATGTGGAGAGACGCGTACTCACCGACACCATGGCCCTGCGCGGCCAGGTCGCCGCCGGCCAAACCGTGGCCGTCTCCCCCCGCGCCTCGGCCGCGAACGGCAAGGACACTGGCGGCACAAACCGGTGGTGACCGGCATTCGGGTCAAGACCGGCGACGTCCTCAAGGCCGGCCAGATCCTCATCGAGGTCTCCGGCCGCCCGGTGTTCGTACTCCCCGGCGACCCCCGGTCTACCGCGACCTCAAACCCGGCCGCGGGGGACGCGACGTCGAACAACTCCAAACCGCGCTCACGGGGCTCAGCCACAAGACCGGCGCCCACAAGACCGGCGCCTTCGGCACCGATACCAGGGCCGCCGTGGCGTCGTTCTACCGGGCCCTCGGATATGACGCGCCCACCGCCGGCGAAGACGACAGCCAAACCCTCAAGGCCGCGCAGGACCGCATCACCACCACCGAACACGCCCTCGCCCAGCCCCAAGACGCCCTGCGAGCCGGCCCACCCGGCGCATCCGCGCCCCCGCCGACCGGACCAGCGGGCGCGGCGGCTGGAGCGTCGCCATCCGTGACGGCCCCCTGACCGAGGCCACCCGGGAGACCACCACGTGAGCCCGGACGAACTCCTCGAACCCCACCGCGAACCCGCCGCGCCCTCGAACCGCGTGGTCCCCTCCCGCCAACGCCTGCGGGACCTGTTCGCCGAAGCCCTCGCAGGCATGCTCCAACGCCCCGCCCGTTCCGTACTGACCGCCCTCGGAACCGTCCTGGGGGTCGGTACCTTCGTCGCCATCCTGGGCCTGACCGCCACCGCCACCGCCAGATCCGCGGACGCTTCAACGCCCTCACCGCCCTCACCGCCACCACCGAGGTCACCGAGGTCACCAGCGGCCAGGACGCGGCGTCCAACCCCTGGTGTTCACCGCCAACGCCGACCGACGCGTCCGGGCCCTCAACGGCGTCGAACACGCCGGTGTGCACTGGACCGTCAAGCTCCCACCGGGCACCAACGTCCGCGCCGCCCCCGTCGGACGCGACTCCGCCGGCCTACGGATCCCAGTCCTCGCCGCCTCCCCCGGCCTCCTCCGGCCCGCCGGGCCGCACTGGGCCACCGGTCGCGGTTACGAAACCTTCCACGACGCGCGGGCGGAAGCCGTCGCCCTGATCGGCGAAGGCATGGCTGGCCGCCTGGACATCACCACCCTCGACACCGCACCCGCGATCGTCATCGGCGACACCCCCTTCACCGTCTTGGGCATCCTCGTCGACACCGACCGCAAAGCCGGCCTGCTCCTGTCCGTCCTCGTCCCCCGCGCCACCGCCGAGAGGATGTACGGACCACCCGATGTCGCCGACCGCACCCGCATACTCGTCACCACGAAGATCGGCGCCGCCCGCCAGGTCGCCGGCGAAACCCCATACGCGCTCCGCCCCGACGCCCCCGAAACGTTCAAACCAATTCGATCCCCCACCCGACCCGCGCTCGCTACGCAACAAGGTCACCGACGACCTGGGCGCCCTGTTCGTGCTCCTGGCCGGGATCTGCCTGACCATCGGCGTGGTGGGGATCGCCAACACCACCCTGGTCACCGTCATGGAACGCACCGTCGAAATCGGCCTCCGCCGCGCCCTCGGCGCCAGAAGCCACCACATCGCCAGCCAATTCCGCACCGAATCCGCCACGTTGGCCGCACTCGGCGGCCTCGTCGGCACCAGCCTCGGCACCGTCACCGTCGTCGCCACCGCTGCGGCCGAACAATGGACCCCGGTCATCGACCCCACCACGGTCGCCGCCGCCCCACTCATCGGCCTCTCATCGGCCTCGCCACCGGCCTGATCACCGGCCTCTACCCGGCCTGGCGCGCCGCGCGAATCGAACCGGTCGAAGCCCTACGCCGCTGACCGAACGCCCGTCGCGCACCCGTACTCCCGCGACACGGCACGACGACCCACGGGGCGATTGGCGACGACGGCGCACCCACCACGCCAAGTCGACGGTCATCACCACCCGGGCCAATCACCCATCAACGCAACGCGGCGACGGGAGAGGAAGAAGAAAGGTGGTTCCCCGACCGTCGGCACGGAACTCCAAGGCCTTACGCCACGGATCAGCCGACGAACGTATTCGCCCAATGCCAGCGGTAGTAAGTACTTCTCGCCTACCGGCGTCCACCACAAGGTCGTACGACCGGCGAGGCGTCGCTCGACATAGACGGCGAGGGCGGGCCGGAGGTCCACCAGAGACTCACCAGGACCTCGCCACCCGGACCCGGGCCTACCCCGATAAACCCGCGCTCGCAGAGAACATCGCACCCCAGAACACAACCCGGCATCCCACGTCGGCCAGGTCCGGCTTCCCCTCGTCGTCGCGATTCGCGCGCCTCTCGATGTCGGCAGCGATCATGACCTCGCCGGGCAATTCGCGTCCACACAACGCGCACTCAGGGTGCCACCGAGCAACGACACGCCCTCAAGCGCGAACTACTCGCCACGGGAGGCACCTTCCGCCGACTGCACATTCGAACTCGCCGTCGTAGCCCCGCAACGACGGGTCCACTCCCGGACTCATCCCCGAAACCACAATGTCCTCCCAAACCGTGCCGACACGGGGCCCTGGCCCCTCACCACCTCGGCACGAGGAGCGTTGACGAACCGATGGACGACGGAAATCCGGGCAATGAAGGCCCTACAGGTGCAGAAGAGCACGTGATCCCCCACCCGACGCAAACGCTGGCCCCCACCTTCTCGTTGTTCACCGGGCCAACCACCATCGCCCCCACAGATGGGCAGAACCACCGAGACAAAACCGCTCAAGGTCGGCCGCATCCGCCCCGGGAGCCCTTGATGCTCAATCAGCCGCACCCCCTGCCGCACCAAACACCCAGAGAACCTGGGCCCCTGATCCTCGGCTGGTTCACCCCCACCCGCGTGGGGACTTCACTTGCTGACCTGCACATTCTTCACCGCGCTACCGTTTCGTAATGCAAATGAGGTCATTGAGGCAAGAAGCTCTCCTGATACCACCTGACCAGCACTTCCGCAGCAACGTCGGGCTTCTCCGCACAACGCGTCGAAGAGGCGAGGAAACTCGCCCCCTCGCACGCGATTGCCACTCACCCTGAGAATCACACAACCCGGAGACGGATGTTGCCCCAAACCGGCAAGCCGAGCCCGCACGGCGCGAGACCCGCACCTGCATAGACGTTCCGGAGGACTTCATAGGCGGCGCCGGGCCCGTGGAAGGCCAGGTGGGAAACCGTCGGGAAGGACGATCTGCGGCCGATCGTGGTCAGCGGAGTGATGGCGGTCCTGCTTGGCAATGTGGTGAGGCCAGACCCACCACGTCAATCGGCGATGGTCCACAAAGGATCACTGATCGTCGTCAGCGTCGTGACCCCGGCGAAATCCGCCCAGGAGACGAAGACATCGTTGATCCGCGGTGTGGTGCAGTCGATCGACATGCATCAAGGCCACGACGCCTTTACGGCGTACCTGCGGTTCCTCGGCCCTCAACACCCGGGCGACCCGGACGACCCGGACGACCCGAGGAAGAATCGCGTCCGCGTCCCGATGGCTGAGCGCCACTGCGATCACTCCCGCCCAACGAGCAACTCACGACGGTCAAAGCCCGAATCGACGTCCTCAGGCGGCTCGATCCATCGCAGAGTCGCTCCTTCCCTGCCCGTTCAAGGCAGGCGCCCGGCGCGCCCTCGTCGGGCCGCGCGGACTAAGAAGTGGTCTCATTTGGCGTATCGCCGGTAGCAGATGAGTGCGGAGGCGATGCTGACGAACGCACCGAAGTGAGAGGCCTTGACCTCGTATCGGCGGTGGAGTCGGCGGAAGGCGTTGAGCCACGCCACCGTTCTCTCCACGACCCACCTGTGTCGGCCCAGGCGTTGGGAGGACTCGATGCCGCGTCGGGCGATGCGATGAGCGATGCGACGTTTCCGCAGGTAAGCGCGGACGAAGCGATGGTCGTAGGCCTTGTCGCCGTGGAGTTTCGCGGGTCTTCGACGCCGGGGTCCGCGGCGGGAGCGGATCGGTGGGATGCCCTCGACGAGCGGTATCAGGGCCTGGCTGTCGTGGGTGTTGGCGCCGGAGATCCCGATCGAGACGGGCAGACCGGTGCGTTCGGTCAGCAAATGGATCTTCGACCCGCTCTTGCCCCGATCCACAGGATTCGGAC